>JAPOPM010000174.1 GCA_026712905.1 Deltaproteobacteria bacterium | reverse complement strand
CTTCAGCATGGGCAATCCGGACATGGCCACGCCGGCCCCCATCGTCGACAAGCTGGTGGAGGCGGTCCAGAAGCCCCAGAACCACCGCTACTCGGTGTCCCGCGGCATCTACAAGCTCCGGGTGGCCATTTGCGACTGGTATCAGCGGCGGTACGGGGTGTCCATCGACGCGGATGACGAGGCCATCGTCACCATCGGATCCAAGGAGGGCTTGGCGCACTTGGTGCTGGCCATGATCGACCCGGGAGACGTGGTGCTGTGCCCGAGCCCCACCTATCCGATCCACCAGTATTCCGTGGTGATAGCCGGGGGCGACCTGCGCAGCATCCCGCTGGTCTCCAGCGAGGGCTTCATGGAGCAGCTCGAAGAGGCCATCAAGCAGACGTGGCCGCGTCCCAAGCTGCTGATCCTGAACTTCCCCCACAATCCCACCACCGAAGTGGTGGAGCTGGAGTTCTTCGAGCGCATCGTGAAGTTTGCCAAGGAGAACGAGATTCTGGTCATCCACGACCTGGCCTACGCGGACCTCACCTTCGACGGCTACGAACCTCCAAGCTTCCTTCAGGCCGCGGGCGCCAAGGACGTGGGCGTCGAGTTCTTCACCATGTCCAAGAGCTACAACATGCCCGGCTGGCGCGTTGGCTTCGCCGTGGGCAACGCCACCATGATCCACGCCTTGGCGCGACTCAAGAGCTACATGGACTACGGCATTTTCCAGCCGGTTCAGATCGCGTCCATCCATGCCCTCAACCACCAGGATGACGACGTGCACGAGATCTCCGAGAAGTACCGGAACCGGCGCGACGTGCTGGTGGACGGCTTGGCGCGGCTCAACTGGATGATCCGCAAGCCCAAGGCTACCATGTTCGTGTGGGCCGAGATCCCGGCGCCCTACCGCTCCATGGGCTCGGTGGAGTTCTCCAAGTTCCTGCTCAACGAAGCCAAGGTGGCGGTCTCCCCGGGCATCGGTTTCGGCCAGTACGGCGACCAGCACGTGCGCTTCGCCCTGATCGAGAACGAACACCGCACCCGGCAGGCGATTCGTACCATCCGCAACGCCATGGGCATGCTGCCCGAATAGCGCGCGTCATGGGGTCTCCGGTCCGCATCGGCATCCTCGGCGCCGGCACCGTCGGCGGCGCCGTACACGATCTCGTGGTCAAGGGGCACTTGGCGCGTTTCGGCGTGGACGCCGAGGTGACCAAGGTGTTCACGCGCCGGCCCGAGGGCAAGCCCGGGTACGCGGCGTCGCCGCAACTCTTCACCACCGATCCGGCCGCGGTCACCGGTCACCCCGACGTCGATGTCGTGGTGGAGGTGCTCGGCGCCGGAGGACCCGCCGACCTGCGCGTCCAGAAGGAGTGGGTGCTCGACGCGCTGCGCCACGGCAAGTCGGTGGCCACCGCCAACAAGGCGTTGCTCGTGGCCCACGGCAGGGAGATCTGGGCCGCGGCCCGGGAGAGCGGCCGGGCCGTGCGTTTCGAGGCCTGCGTCGGCGGCGGCATCCCCATCATCGGACCCCTCACCCAGAGCCTCGCGGCCGAGCGGCCGGCGGCGGTCTACGGCCTGTTGAACGGCACCAGCAACTACATCCTGACGGAGATGGCACAGCGGGGCCGGTCCTACGAGGACGCGCTGGCTTCCGCCCAGGCATTGGGTTACGCCGAAGCCGATCCGGATGCCGACGTGAGCGGCCGCGACGCCGAAGCCAAGCTGCTGCTGTTGGCGTCCGTCACCTTCGGCGCGCGCCTGCAGGCCGGCGCCATCCACCGAAAGGGCATCGAGCGCATCCACGCCATCGACTTCCTCTATGCGGCGCGCAAGGGCCGCGCCACCATCAAGTCCGTGGCCCTGGCGCGCGGCGTCGACGGCGCCCTGGAGGCCATGGTGAGCCCCATGGTGGTGCCGGAACGCCATCCCATCGCGAGCATCGACGGCGTCACCAACGCGCTGTTCTTCAAGGGGCAGGTCAGCGACGGCGGAGCGCCCGACGCGGGTGACTGGGACTACGTGTTCGCCGGACCCGGGGCCGGCGGTGGCGCCACCGCGGTGGCGGTGCTGGGCGATGTTCAGGAACTGGTGCTGCGTTCCGGCGATGCACCCTTTCTGCCGGTGGAGAGCATCGTCTCGGGGGTGGACTCGGTGCGTCCGCAGGACGACCTCAGGGGCTCCTTCTACGTTCGCTTCGTGGTGCGGGACCAGAGCGGCATCGTCGGCGAGCTTTGCCAGATATTCGGGGACCAAAGGATCAACGTATCCGAGATCTGGCAGCTCCAGCACACGGACGAAGAGTTGGAGGGGCTCGTGGGGGCAGGGAAGGGCGGAGCCGCGGCCCGCGAGATCCTGCCGTTCGTGATCACCCTGGAAGAGACCAGCGTGGGCCAGTTGCGCCAAGCCCTGGAGCGCATCGCGCAAAAGGACTACGTGCTGGCGGAACCCCTGTGGCTGCCCATATGGAAGGCTTGAAGGGACCTCCGGTGCCCGAACGCCGGGGCAGGCAGGACTCGCGGCCGAAAGCCCATGGATGAGCGGGGCGACCGGGTCGGGCTGGTCGCAGTTCGGGACAGCCGCCGCTTCGGTCTTCAGGTGCTGCTTTCGGCATCTTCCGCCGCGGCCGCGCGTGCCGGCAGTGGGAATCTGTCGTTGCCCGAGGGTGGTATCGACAGCGGCGATTACGCGCAGGCGACCTTGCGGCGGTGCCACGACCTGACGGCGGCCGAGGCGCGCCGCCTGTTGGGATCCGAGTTGACTCCAGCGTACGCCACGGGCTGTTGGGTTGCCGCCGCCAGGGTCCTTCTTGCCGCCACGGGGCTTCTCTTCGCCGTCAAGGGTGAACACCCGGATCCAGTGCGACGAAGGGTGCCGCCCCGTGAACGTCACGCCTTGAGCGGCCGGGGAGTGGACTTCGCCGATTTCCTGGCGCGCGAGAAGCTGTCTTGCGACCTGGGCCGGCTGTGCTTCTTCACCCACTGGGTCGCGCCGGATTCGGGTGACGCCAGGAGGTTCTTCCTGGTCAGGGTCCCCGACGACCTGCGCAGCCCCGGTTCCGTCTGGCACGCGCCGGACAAGGCCTTGTTGCTGTGGCGCGACGGCGCCCTGAGCCTGGACTTCGCCACCTTCGCGTGTCTGCGCATCCTGACGGATTTCTCGTCCTGTGATAGTCTGCTTTCCGAATACCAGGCCCCTTGAGACCTTGCACGGCCGGTTCGACCCATGGCTCGGTCCGATGCCAAGTCACGCATCGCGACCCAACGAGCAGGAGAACTCGATATGGCGACGGAATTGACCCTGGCGCTTGAGCGATATGACCGCCATGTACCGTTTTTCATGGGAATGGTCGCGCCCCCGGAGGGCATCGACCTGAAGGTACTCGAGGTCGGCATGGCGCCGCCGCGGCGGGACGGCATCGACCGCCACCGGCGCTTCATGGTGGGCAACGAATTCGACATCTGCGAGATGTCGGTCTCGTCCTATCTGACGGCCAAGAGCCGCGGCCTGAACTACACCGCGACGCCGGTATTCCCACGCCGCCTGTTCAGCCAGAACCACATGTTCGTCAGCACCGCCGCAGGCATCGACAAGCCCAGCGATCTGATCGGCCGGAAGGTGTGCTGCCGCAGCTTTCAGACCACCATGTCGGTGTTGGCCAAGGGCGACCTCGCGTTCGAATACGGCGTGCCGTGGCAGGAACTCGACTGGCAGACCATGAGCACCGAGCTCGTGGACTGGCCGGGCCGCGACGCGGCCAATCTGACCACCATCGACGAGCCCAGCGCCCCGGACGCGCTTATCGCCGGCGAGCTGGCCATGATGATCCACCCGCATCCGCCGGAGAGATTGCTCGAGGGCGTGCGCGAAGGATCGGTGCACCGGCTGTTCCCCGATACCAAGGCGGAATGCGCCCGCTACTTCAAGAAGTACGGCGATTATCCGATCATGCACGTGCTGGTCTACAAGCAGGAAATAGCCGACCGTCATCCCGATCTGCCACGCGCCCTCATGGACATGTGGGAAGACTCCAAGACCCAGGCCGCGGGCTTCTACGACGACCCCGGCTATTCCGAGCTGGCCTTCGCGCGCAATGAATTCGAAGAGGAACGGACCCTCTTCGGCACGGACATCTGGCCGTCGGGCCTCGCCGCCAACCGCGCCAGCGTCGAACGCTTCATGAAGTACCTCACCGACCAGACGCTGATCGAGGCGCCGTACCCGGTGGAGGAGCTCTTTCATCCGAGCGTGCTGGATACTTGAACCCGGTTCGCGGTCCAGATTCTAGTGTGGTGTCTCACAAATACGCTTGTGAATCTGCGAGGGCATTTTGGTCGTCGGCAAGGCGCGATGACGAGCAGTGGCCAATACCACGTGAGGAAGAGCAACGCAGCCGACGGCCAAAAGGACCCGCAGATTCATAAGCGTATTTGTGAGACACCACACTAGATCTAGAGGCTTGTTTCAGCATCCCGTCTTTGGCAATCCTCCCCCCTTGCTTCGAATCAGACCGTCAGGCACTGCCGAGCCTCCCTGGATCTTCTTCCGCCTCGATATAACCGGCCTGATCGTTCGACGATAACGGTCATTTCTTGGTGAAGTATGCCCGGAATTGGCCTGATGTTGTCCAATAATGGATGAAACAGTGTACGGGATTTACCTGGACAGATATACACCTTCGTTTAGGGACTTACTCCATGACGAAGTCATAGGGCTCTTGTTGACACGTATCATTTCGGTGGCAAATCGTGAGAAGCCTTCGCCCGGGGCGGCTGATAGCGTGCCGGGGAAAGTTTGAACGAAACAACCATAATGTGCCCGGTATTGTATTCTGAGTCGTCTGCTCAATCTGGACGGCGTCGACGAAAGGTATCGGACGTCCGAGGGTACCGGCTCCGGAAAAGGCATCTGGTCGAAGAACTCTCGAGAAGTACGAGATGACAAGAGTGGTCATTTCGCTACGGCAGATGACAGGCCAGATGGTTGCCGTACGTCCTTGAAGGTGTTCGGCAGACTAACTATATTCGGATCGACTCGGGTCACGCCCTTGCGCATGTTTACCGAAGCTAGAGAGGTACCTATGACAGACAATCCACCCAGAACCGTCATCTTGGATGGGGGTCGGCTCGAAGTCCTTAGAAAACAACTCGGTTTGAAGATCCGTGAAATACCGAACTTCATTGCCCAGAAGCTGGGGCCACAGCGCAGCATCACCGAGAGCACCTACAGGCGCGCGATACGTGGCCGGCCGTTGTTCATCGGCAACGCCAGAAATATCAGCGAAGTGTTCGGCCTTCCTTTTGAAGAGCTCGTAGTGAGCAGGCAGATCCAACCGATGCTGGCCGACGTGGAGGCATTCCTGGACGCGGTCAGGGAGATTATCCGGACGTGGCTGAATGAAGGATACGACGACGTGAACGGGCAACTGCCCCTTCACCCGGAGTTCGTCTATCGACTCAGTGGTGATTGGACGGGTTGGAACCAGTTCCGTCGCCTCCCACCCGATCACCCGCAGTGGAAGGAAAACCTGTCCAGAGACATTATCGAACAGAGCGCCTTCCAGATCGTCGAGTCCATGGCTGAACTGGAACTCTGCTCCGAGCCGGTCGCCGCCGACCAGGCGGACCCGTCGAAGGAACCGCCGCCAGAAGACGGTGAGCGGCCTGGTCAATCTGGTCAATGACCGGCCTTCGGTGCAACCCTTGAATATCTCCTGACGGTCGGAGCGCACAATCGCAAGGAGCACACCATGGACGACCGAGCCAGATTCGACGGGCGGCTGGTGAGCCGACTGAGGCAAATCAAGGGTTGGACGCAAGCCGCGCTTGCCCAAGCAATGGGCACGGTGGGTATCGGTTGGATCCGCAAGGTCGAAGGCGGCAACCCTGTCAGGTTGGAGTGGAGCGCCAACGGTCGTGCGGTCCACGCAGCGGCGGGTTTGGCCAAGGCCCTCGACGCGGACCTGGACACGCTGATTGTCGACGTGTTGGACGGCGACAACCTCAGACAATTGATGGAACGGCACCACTGGAACAGCGAACAGCTTGCCGACATGGCTCACGTGGATCTTCAGGTGCTCACAAGGGCCGAATCCGGCGGGTATGTACACCGCTCCGAGGCGCGTGCTCTCGCCGAGGTCTTCGATGTTCCCGTCTTCGAACTCTTCTTCAGACCCCGCGTGAACCAGCCCAGTCTCGACACCGAGGAGTCCGCGAAATATTTGCAGGCGGCCATGGTCGGCCTTTGCATGATCGGTCGAACACGTGCGGTGCGGCTGGAGCGAACGGCTGATGAATCGGAAATCCTCGAGGAAGCACTGGGAAGAATCCACTTCACTCTGTGGAAGATGACCAGGGGCGTGGCCAACCAGGGTTACGCGCCCGGAACAACGGCGCCATACGCGGTAGCGATCGAAACGGCCATCGGGAGCGAATTTGCCTACCGCAACGTTGTGCCCCTGGACTCCGATGTTGTAGCTCAAGCAAGAATGATCGTCGCGGGTCAGGAAGAAGGCATGGTATCGTTTTTTTCCACTTGTGACCATTTGACTGCCGAATATTTGAATTCCTGGACGGACCGCAACGATCGCGACTTCCAATGGAAGGCCCCGGATATCAACTTGCGAAGCCTGTGCTCAACCGGGTACGCTGGATTGGCAATGGCCATAAATGCTGCAAGGTACCATGCATCCGAGGATTACGCTGAGGCATCGACGGAAGAGGCGGGGGCTCGACTTGACTTCCTGACCGCCTTCGTCTCCCGCCATCATCGGAACTTCTCGGAGCCGTCCGGGTTGGAACATTCGGAGTCTATACGGTTGCTGATGTTGCTCGTCGTCGGGAGCCAAATGGCCGCCTACGGCGGAAAGCGCCTGACCTTCCTCGACACGGTGGAGATTGAAGAGTCGGCTCAGGACCTCTTGTCCTGGGTCCTGTGCAATCCCTCCGTGTCTTCCACTTGAGCGCCGTCCACGTTCCTTCCTGGGCACAGCCGGCGCGGCACCACGCTTCCCTCGGTTCGACTCCCCCGAGCGTGACTACGCTTCGTGGGCTCGCCGCATCCTACGGAGAACGAGCCGACAGAAGTTTACATTCGGGATGATTGCCATCATGGCGCGTCGGCCGACGCGCTTCTTGGACCCCTCTGTGCGTTCCTCGTAATACAGTCTCGAATTACCTCTCCGGGCACCGGCCGTACGGCCGCGTAGCGCCACGTAGCGCCACGTTTCCTTGGTGTATTCGAAAATGGGTGTACCATTTAGACCAGACGCGCGTCCGTTTTGTAACAAACGCCAGGTCAACCTTGTTCTGAGGCAGGTTCGACCGTCGAATGTCTCTATTCGACCCATAGTGTCCGAAACTGACAATAAGAGTCACTCACAGTCACATTCTAGTGTAGCTAAGGTTGTCTTTCGTTTGGTACGGGTTTCTGGTGCAGCGATGGCTTTTCAAAACAGAGTTGACGAGGTTGCGCGATGGTCATGATCAATCGTGATCTGGTGTGCAGAAAGCGATTGGAGTTGGGATGGACCCCGGAAAAACTGGCGGAAGAAGCCGGTTTGGATGGACGCACTGTCCGGCGCATGGAGCGAGGTGGGACTGAACCTCGACTGCAATCCGCCATCGACGTTGCACGCGCCCTGGACATCAAGCTCACGACACTCATAGTCGATGACCACCCAGACAAGAACGGACTTCGGGACAACGCCCCGAACCGCGCGAAGGCCGTGGCGGCGGGCGAGAATGAGATACAACGAGAAGTCGTGATCCCGGATGATTGGAGTGTCAAGGAATCACTCTACGTGTTGTCGATGTTCTTCGCGAGAAGCCTCGTAGAGGAAACACACAAACCGACGGACAAGGACGAGGTTGTAGACCGGGTCGTGACTGCCTTCAAGGCAGCGGACAGTGCCATAGTCTTGACCTTGTCCGGAGGCGGTGATTGGGGTGCGGAGGAGGTGATGCAGGTCCTTTCGCGGCTCCTCGCGAGGTATGGAACGGCTTTCAGCGGCCCGTCACCAAAGGGTCTGGAAAAAGGCATCAAGTTCGTACAGGCCACCTGTGAGCAGGCCAAGCAGGCACTACCACACTACGAGGGCCGGAAGTAGCGGGCAGTTCGCAGCAAGGGGGAAGTTCAATGATTGGAACCAGAATCATCACGATTACAGGTGAGGAGCTTGCCGCCAAACTGGGGTATTTCCTCCGAGCCGGAACGTTTCTGATTGCGACTGTGGTACTGATCCCACCACTCTCCATGGCCACGGTCGTGTGTACGTTTTCCGAACGGGACCTGCGGTCCGTATGCACGAGCGAGACGGATGGAGACACCGTAACCAGGGATTCCTTCGACGAGTTCCCCGAACCGGACGGGGACGCATGGGTCGTGATCGACGTGAACGACGACGAGGTGGATGAGTTCGATGTTCACGTCTATTTCGACGACGATCACCTGGTCCCGTTGAAATGGAGAGTGGTAGGGGACCTCGACGACTTCGACCTCAGCACAGAGAACCTCCCGAGTGCCGGTGTGTTTGTGGACCTGGCCGGCGACATCAACGACCCCACGCCGAGACGACACAGTGCGGTAATCTCCTCAAGCAACAATGACTCGGACTACAGAGGACGTCTGGAGGGAACCAATTCAGGTTCCATTCTCGCCACCGGTGACGGCCCGAGTGCCTACGGCCTCAGTGTCAGGAACCGGTCGGAACATGGAGACGCCGAAGCCCGGGCGCTGAACAAGGGAACGCTGGAAACCCGAGGTCGGGGGTTTCGCGGGATACAGGCACGGACGGACGGCCCCGGGAGGGCGATTGTCATCAACGAGGGTTCCGTGATCACCAGGGGCGGACGAGACGGCGATTATCCTGCACACGCCATCACGGCCGTTGCCGGCGACGGGGGCACGGCCACGGTCATCAACTCGAGCGGTGCGACCGTCAGCACTTACGGGAACGCAGCGCTGGCCTTGCGTGCGCGGGCCGGAGACTCTGGAACCGCTCATGCGACCAACGAGCTCGGCGCTTCCGTCAGCACCGCGGGAGATGCGGGGCGCGGTGTTTTTGCTCGTGTCGACAGCGGGGCAGGGACCGCTGTTGCGACCAATCGCGGCTCTATTCTTACCGCCGGAAACGATACCGGAAACAACCGGGCATACGGGTTGTACGCTCAGGTGGATTCGGCGGATGCCGCTGCCGAAGCCACGGCTGCGAACAGCGGAACCATCGAGACCAGGGGGACCGGGGCGCGAGGGGTCAGGGCCAGCGTCCTAGGTCCAGGAACTGCCTTGGCAGTCAACGAAGGCTCGGTGACCATTCGCGGTGGGCCGAGCGACAACGGCTTTGTTGCGCGCGCGGTCGAGGCGGACGCGGAAGGGGAGTCGGGCACGGCGCAAGCGAACAACGAGACCGGCGCATTCATCACCACGACGGGCGTAGAGGCCCGAGGCCTTGTCGCAAGGGCGGCGACCGCGGTTGCAACCAATAAAGGCACCATTACCACGAGCGGCTCCGGGGCTTACGGGGCCAATGCCAGCGCGGACCTGGTTTCAGGCTCAGCGCAAGCGATCAACGATGATGGCGCTACCATCAGCACGACAGGGGTGAATGGCCGCGGCCTGCAGGCAACCGGGGGGGACGCGTTGGCGGCCAACCGCGGTGTCGTCCTTGTGACGGGCGACGCCACGGAGAACGGCACGACGTTCGGTGTCTGGGCCTTCTCGGAGTCGACACATGCCGGGACTGAAGCGAGGGCCGTCAACCACGGCACGGTCGAGACTCGCGGCACAAGAGGCATCGGGATGGGGGCAAGCATACAGGGATCCGGAACCGCCGTGGCGACCAACGAGGGCACGATAGTCACGCGAGGCGGGGCGTTCGTTTCGGGTCTTGGATCTCATGGAATGTTCGCCGGGACCACGGATGCTACCGCACTCGTGACCAACCGGGGAACCGTCTTCGTCGGTGGGCCGTATGCCGTCGGGATGTTTGCCCGCGCCAGAGCGGCGGGCACGGCACAGATCGTCCTGGACGGCGGAACGGTGAGGGCTTCCTACGACTCAGCCACCGACGACGCCGAGGACGGCGTGGGCATCCTGGGGTGGAGCGAGTCGGGGATGATCACGGCGCGGATCCAGCGCAACGCCACGGTCGAGGCGCCGGTTGCCGCGCGTTTCGTCGGCAGCCCGGCGGACGTGGTCGTGGACGGCAGCACGATCATGGGAGCCATCGACTTCGATCGTTTCAACGATACGCTGTCGGTCATCAACAGCACGTTCTCCGGGGCCATCGACTTCGGTGGTGGATTGAACACCATGGTGGTTCAATCCTCGGTCTTCGACGGCAGTGTCATCGGCGTGACGGACATGTTCGTCCGCGGCGGCGGCATCGCCCGGTTCAACAGCGACGTCACCTTTTCCGGCAGCAGCGCCACCATCGAGGACGGCACCCTGGTGTTTGCCGGGCACTTCAACCTGGGGATGGACGGTACCATGACCGTGTACGACGGCGCTCGCGTCACGGCCCTTCTCAACGCGGGGAACGTCGACGATCCGCCGCGAATCACCGCCGGAGGCGGGATTGTCGTACAGGACGCGGCGGGGAATCCCGCGGACTTTGAGATCTACGTTCAGCCCGACCAGAGCCTTGACGAAGCGACGCGAGGCGATCAGGCGACGCTCCAGCGAGTCGCGGAGAGCGTGATTTCCACCGACACGCCGGTCACGGCCGCCGGCAACCAAGTCACCCTGAAGAACGAGGGGCAGGGTGGGGTGACAGAGACGATCGGAGCCATCACCATCATGGCGGACGGTTCTCAAGGGAGCGCGGAGGTCCAGTCCGGCGCGGTCCTGGCAATGGCTGAATCGGAGGGAGTCGCCGGGGCATCGTGCGCCGCACCAACGGCCGGGGGCGCGGGCGGACCCGGTGTGCTCTTGGGCGCCCTGCTACACGGCGGCATCGACCTCTTCGACCTCGGCGCCGACCCGCACACCAAGGGCCAAACGACAGCCGCGTACAAAGGCGCCTCCTTCGGCGGTAACACCCCATCGTCGGCAGGGTGGAGCTTCACGAATTGGACATCGGTCCGCGGCAACGGTCCATGGACCCGCAACCTGGGAGGAAACGGGCCAACGTGGACCGCTCGAACTCCCACGGTGGGCTTCGACGCTCGTTTCGGGGGCAACTTCAGCATCGACGCATCCGCGTCACAGGAGCTGTCGATGTCGTCCCGACACAAGGGCATGCCCAACCAACTCGACGGTGGTCGATATGCCGTGCGCGCCCGCTGGCTCGGAGAAGGGTTGCTGGCCGGGGCCAGTATTAGCCGGGGACAGTGGCGCGGCCACACGGCGTTTGCGAATCCGGTGACCGGCGGCGGCCTCACCGGTGCGTTCGACATGAACCAGACGCACGCGCAGGCGGGCGTGGGTGCCCGCTTCGACCTCGGCTGGGTGCGGATGCAGCCGTCGGCAACGTTGTTTTCCGGACGGCTTGAGCGGGACGCCTACACAGCCCGCGGTGATACTTTTCGCGCAAACGTGCCGGGAATCGCTCACCGATACCGTGGGTGGAGCGGGACGCTGCGCCTGTCTCCTTCCCATTGGCTGAATGCGACCCGCACGGTTATGTGGCGCCCGGAGGTGGAACTGAAGGCAACCCGGACCCATGGCGCTGCTGCCTCGTTTGCTCTCCGACAGTCCGCGAGGACGGGAGCGTTGGGCTTCACGAGCTTGGTCCGCGACGATGCAATGCCAAGGACCGTGTTGGCGCTCGGCATGAGCGTGGATGCGATGATCTCCGAACGGTGGCAGCTCAGAGTCGGCTACGCGGGGATGCTCGTGGACGATGAACCCGAGCATGGCGTCAGCGCGGGCCTGCGCATCCATTTCTGAGTCCATCGGCAACGGGCCCGGTATTCGGACAGTCGGCAACTTCACGGGAAAGGAACTCACAATGTTGAATGGAAATGTGCTCTCGGTCTTGGCGATGTCGGCGTTGATCGCAGTCACGCTGTCCGGTTGTGGCAGCAGTGGTGGGGGTGCGGGTGGCGGTGGCGGCCCTGTGGTAGAGCCAATGCCCGATCTCAGGTCGGTCCTGGATGATGCCAACTCCGCAACCATCGCCGACGTGATCGGGAGAGCCGCCGATGCTCAACCTGCCGCGGGCAGCGTGACACAGTCCGCGAACGTCGACGCCAACGGTGTCACAGCGGATCGGCTGGAGGTTGAGGCGCGATACGATGAGACCAATGTAATCTGTTTCACGGTCGAAAACGGTACGGAATGGACCATAGCGATGGACGAAGGAGACCCGCAAGCGCTGACGGGGCTTCCGTCCCCTTGGAGGGGCGCCAACCTGGTAAAACGCACCGATGACGGGACCGTGCTCGTCATCGCCTATTCAGACATCGGCCATTCGGACACCGACTACTTGGCGGGCGGATTCTGGTTGTTTTTCCCTGACGATCTGGCACACACCCAAGGCTACGCGGGCGGAGCCTTCGCGGACGGCAACGATCCATTTCGTCAAGAAAACATCCTGGCACTGCAGGGATCGGCGACTTATAGCGGTTGGGCGGCGGGCACGTATACGCTGAGGTCGCTGTCCGGTTTCGATTTGGACGTCTTCTTTGGAGTGGCTAACCTCACCGCGGACTTCGGCGCCGACAACGGCTTGGGCACGGTCAGCGGCTCAATCACGGAGGTCGAAGTGGACGGTGAACTGATCGGGGCCACGTTGGACCTCGGAACGGCTGCCATCGGTTCCGACAAGAGCGGCTTTTTTGAAGGTCAGGCAACCGGCTTTGCGGGAGCACTGACCCTGCAGGGAAGGTGGGGCGGTCAGTTCTACGGCAACGGCGAGTCGAACGGTCTCCCGAGTTCCGTGGCTGGGACGTTTGGAGGACGTTCAGTGGATAATACGGCGAATTTCATAGGGACCTTCGGGGCGCATCATCAGTAGGGGGCTCGGCAAACCGAAGAGGGCAGACGCTTGCAAGGGCGGCCGCCGCCAAGCACGGCTATCCCGTCACCGCCCCGAATTGGACGCCGGCCAGAAAGTCCCGGGCCGCCTCGATGCGCAAGCCGTCGGGATAGGAGCTGTTCTGCGGCAGCTCGCCGACGATCTGCAGGCGGTGAAGTGTCTCACCGGCCAGAAAGCGCTTGAAGTTCGCGCTTGGGGCGGCATCGGTCCATTTGACTTCGATCATGCTCCAGGGCTTCCGATCCCGTGTGATCAGGAAGTCGATTTCGCGGCCGTCCTTGTCACGAATGTAGTGCAGATCCAGATCCCCGCCTTCGACGTCCTGCGCGCGATGCAGCTCTTTCAGGAGAGCGCACGCGACGAGGTTCTCAAGCCGGGTGCCGGCATCCCCGTGCACCATGGCGTTGTCGTAGAAGTAGAACTTCGGCGTCTTCAGCAAGGCACGGGCGACGTTCCGGTGGTAGGGGAAGACCCGAAAGATCACGTACAGGTCCTCCAGCAGGTCAAGCCAATGTTGTACGGTGTTCCGGGTCTTCTGGAGGTCCCGCGCAAGGGAATTGGCGGAAAGCGGCGTGCCGACCCGTGAACGCAGCAGCTCGATCAATGTCTCGATGGACTGGATGTCACGGACCGAAGACAGCGTAAGCAGGTCGTCCTTGAGGATGGCGTCGACGTGGGTACGCTTCCAGCGGTTGTACCAAGATCGCGATCCCCGCAGAAACGGTTCCGGAAACCCACCAACGTGCATCAGCCGTTCGAAGGTCTCGGCCGCCCCGAACTCCGTGTGCTGCAACGCTTCCTTCAGGTCGATCGGATGGAGTCTGAAGTGGAAGTAGCGGCCCGCGAGCGAGTCACCTGTCTTGCGGAAGGCGGCAAGCTTGGCGCTGCCGGTGACTACCAGCGATGGCGGCATGCCTTCAACATCGTACACTCCCTTCAACCACACCTTCCAATTCTCCATCTTGTGCAGTTCGTCCAGGATGATCAGCGCCTTCTTCCGATCCCAGCTCTTCTCGCGGAGCATCAGGCGATGCTCCGCGAGATCATGATTGATGTACTGGTGGTCCTTGTGCAGCATCCTGGACAGCGTCGTCTTTCCGGATTGCCGCGGACCTGACAACAGGATGATCTTGCTGTCCATGTCCGCCGTGAGTGCCGCATTCAGATATCGTTCCACGAGAGAATCCTTTTGAAACTCGATTGGTACCTCTGGCAAGACCGCGATCCTGGCCGGCAATTTATCAGGCAAGTGACGAAAAGTCACGTCTTTTTGTCAGTCCACAGATAAATAGTCTGAGTTCTGCCCGCGACTCCCCTTGGCACGTGCTCGCGGGCAAGCTTCTCAAGTACCGCCCGTTTCCCGAGGTAACGGGTCCATGGAGCCATCGGGGAGGGACAAGGTGATGGCGAAAGCCCCCGATATGTGGGATACTGCGTTTACGTTGCGGAGAAACACAAGCTCCGGTAAATCCATCGTTTCCCCGTCAACAGCGCAACGCTAGACCCATGAAGCTCTACGTGCAAACCTGGGGCTGCCAGATGAACCAGCTCGACTCGGCGAGGATCGTCCAGCTCATGAAATCGGCGGACTATGAGCCCACCGATGAAGTCGAGGAGGCCGACCTCATCATCCTGAACACCTGCAGCGTGCGCGACAAGGCGGAGCAGAAGGTGTACAGCGCGCTGGGACGGTGGCGGAAGCTCAAGGAAGAGAAGGGCACCGTGCTGGGTGTGGGCGGGTGCGTCGCGCAGCAGGAAGGGGAGGCGTTGCTGCGCAGGGCGCCGCACCTGGACCTGGTCTTCGGCACCCACAACATGCACAAGCTGCCGCGGATGGTGGAGGAGGCCCGGGAGGCGGCGCGGCGCTCCGTCGAAACCGCTTTCTACCGCGACCCGTTCTATCTGGAGGATCCCTCGGGGCCGCCGGAGGTGGACGGCGCCAAGGCCTACCTCACCATCATGCAGGGGTGCAACAAGGTGTGCAGCTTCTGCATCGTTCCGCGCACGCGCGGGCGCGAGGTGAGCCGGGAGAGCGAGAACATCGTCCGTGACGTGGAGGAATTGGTGCGCCGAGGCGTCAAGGAAGTGATGCTGCTCGGCCAGAACGTCAACTCCTACGGGCGCACGGCGGCAGGGGAGAGATCCTTCCCCGAGTTGCTGGAGCAAATCAATCAGGTCCCGGGAATCCAGCGCATCCGATTCACCACATCCCATCCCCAGGATCTTTCTCCGGAGTTGATGGATTCCTTCGTTCGCCTGGAGAACCTGTGCGAGCACCTGCATCTGCCGCTCCAGTCCGGCTCCGACGCGGTACTCACGCGCATGCGCCGGGGTTACCGCCTCGGGGAGTACATGGAACGGATCAGCGAATTGCGCAGGCGCCGGCCCGAAGTCGCCGTCACGACCGACATGATCGTCGGCTTTCCGGGCGAGACGGACGAGGAGTTCGAAGAGACCCTTTCCGCCGTCCGCGAGATCCAGTACGACGACATGTTCACCTTCACGTATTCGCCGCGACCCCACACGGTTTCCGCGAAGCTTTATCGTGACGATGTCCCGGACGAGATCAAGGCCGACCGGTACCGCAGACTGCAGGAGCTTCAAAAGAGCATTTCCCTCGAAAAGAACCGGAGCCTGATCGGCGCGGAGCAGGAAATCCTGGTGGAAGGGCCTTCCAGACTGGGCCGCGAACAACTCATGGGGCGTACCCGAACCAATCGGATCGTGAACTTCACGCCCAACGAAGCCACGGTGCCCGCGGAGATGGCGTGCGTGCGGGTGGTGGACGCCACGCCGAACTCCCTGGTCGGCGAGGCCATCGAGGCAAGTGTCTCGTGACCGGACGGGAAATTAGGGAGGCCATGTGATGAAGAGTCCGGAATCCATTGAAATGACGGTCGCGGGGCTGACGCTCGATCAGGTGACCCGGACCCCCATCGTCGTGTTGAAAGACTCGGAGAACAAGCTGCAGCTACCCATCTGGATCGGATTGCTGGAAGCCACGGCCATGGCCACCGAACTGGAAGGCATCAAGATGGCTCGCCCCATGACCCACGACCTCATGAAGAACCTGCTGGGGGAGTTGGGCGGGACGGTGAAGCGCGTCGCCATCACCGAGCTCAAGGAGAACACCTACTACGCGGTGATCACGCTCTTGGTGGGCGATCGGGAAGTCACCATGGACTCGCGTCCGAGCGACGCCATCGCCATGGCCCTGCGGAGCAAGACTCCCATATACGTCGCCCGCGAGGTGCTGGAGCAGTCCAGCGTGCTGCAACAGACGGACGAGGGAAACGACCCGGACTTCGCCAACGTTTCCAAGGAGAAGTGGGGCGAAATACTGGACAAGATGTCGCCCGACGACTTCAAGTACAAGATGTAAGGAAGCACTGGAGAATTTGTCTGAATGGCCGCGCCGAGAAAACGTATTCTGCGAAAGGAAATCCGCCAGCCGGACCGGTTCATGGTGTGGACCGGCTTGGCCTTGGATTGGGTCAAAGCCAACAGGAACCGGTTGATCGGCGCCGGCGCCGCCATCGTCGTGGTGGTTGCCACCGTCTTCGGCTGGCAGTACTACCGTGGCTATCGCCAAGACTTGGCGGTGCGGGACTACAGCAAGGCTCTTGTCGAGTATCAGGAGGGCCGCTACGAGGCCGCTCTGGAAGCCTTTGGGAACCTCCGGGAAGCAGGGGAGGCACCCTACGACAAACTCGCGCATCTCTACGTTGCCAACAGCTATATCGCACTGGAACAACCCGCCAAAGCCGTGGAGGTGCTCGCCAGCGACACCGCCGGGGAGCGTGACGACATCGTGGGCCAAGTCATGCTGGTGACCCTGGGCCTCGCCCAGGAAATGAACGGCGCCTGCGAGGAAGCCCTCACGACCCTGAACCAGGCTCTGGATCGACCGGGGCCGTTGCGGCAGGAAGCGATGCTGGGGAAAGCGCGCTGCAGCGCTCGACTCGGCAAGACACAAGACGCGGCGGAGACTTACAAGACCTATCTCAAGGAATTCCCCGAAGCCGAGACCGTCGAGATCGCTCTGCGGTTGCAGCAATTGGAAGGCAATTCCGGCAAACCCGCCGACACCACCAAAGCCACCCAGTAGCGATCTTCACCGTGCTTTCCGCACCGCGCCATCTGGCCGGTGCGTCAGTCCGAGCTTCCAGCCTGGAAGCCAGATTCCCACGGACAGCCGTCGACGCGAGGCGCAGGCCGGCCCTCGGCTGGCTGCCGGGCAAGAACCGGCACGAGTTCCCGAAGTCACCACACAAACAAAACGTCTGATAATGTATATTATGTCAACTTTAGCATTGGCGCGAATGCGCCGATGCTAAAGCTGACATAATACGCTGCGGATTCCCGGACGGCGGTGCACAATCGAACGGCGGGAACGGCGGTGCAGCCCTCCTCTCCCTTGCTCTGTCCTTCCCATAAGCAGTTCGGGACATGGCAATCCACCGAAACACGCTCGGCGTAAAGTCGACACACTGCGCGGGTGAAGTTGGCGGGATGCGTTGGTCGATCAGGTCATCCGCTTCTTCGCGGGAGCCGGTTTTTCGGGTACGTCGGGGTTTGGCTTGGCTTGTCCGCCATCAACCAAGAACAGGCGGGTTCTGACGTGTTGGCGGCGCCGGTGGTAGGACCAGGCACCGCAGGCGTTGTCGCTGAGCGTGTAGATGCCCTCCCCCAGGGGTTGCGCGCTCATGTCGCCGCAGGTGGTGAACGCGGAGCGCTCGATCCATTGGCGATGGTAGGTGCAGTTGCCGGAACCGGCGTTTCCGGGGATGGGTTGCAGGTATAGACAGTAGTTGCAGGTGTTCTCCCAATCGGGATAACGGCGGCGGTTTTTGGACTGCTTCGGCATGATCGACCAGGGGTTGTTTGGAGGGGTTTTGGAGGTGAGGGATTGCGATCATGCCGCGACGGCCGGCTACCGTTGAACCGGCAGACCCGCGTCATTCCAGGCGACGAGACCGCCGGCCAGGTTGCGGACATCCGTGAAGCCGGATCGGCCGAGTATGGCGGCGGCCGTGGCGCTGCGCATACCGGCCCGGCAGACGGTGACCACCGGGGCTTCCTTGTGTTGGTCGATCTCGTCCAGCCGGCTCATGAGCTCTCGTAGCGGCACGAGGACACTGCCGGCCAAATGACCCAGTTCTCCCGTATACTCCCCGGGTTCGCGGACGTCCACCAGCAACGGCGGCCTTTCGGAGGCCAGCATCGCCTGAAGGCCCTCGATATCGACTACCTGTACCTTCTTGAGCTCACCCCAGTCCGGGAAGCTGATTTCGTCCCTTCCAAGGGCGGATTGGTTGGGCTGGAGGACCTCCTGAATGTTCTGGGGCGGTGAGAGATTCAGGTTGTTCATCAGGTCGATAAAGTCCGGCCGCGTGCGGTTGGCGAGGCGTGGATTGGTGTGCTTTTCCGAGTCGATGGTGGAGGTCGTGTTGCCACGGTAGTCGTGGCCGGGGTGGATCACGGTTTGGTCCGGCAACGTGAAGAGCTTCTCCGTTACGGAATCGTACTGAGCGCCGGCATCGCCACCGGCGAAGTCGGTGCGCCCGCACCCGCCGATGAACAGGGTGTCACCAGTGAGGACATGCCCTTCCACCACGAGGCTCATGCCGTCAGGCGTGTGCCCGGGGGTGTGCAGGATTCGCACGGTGAGATCGCCGACGGAGAACTCTTGGCCGTCCTCCAGGTGGACGTCGACGGCCGGGCTGGGTGCCCACTTCTGCATGGCGAACGGCGCACCCACCAGGAAACGCAACTGTGGACAGCCGCTCAGGTGGTCGGCGTGGGTGTGTGTGTCGATGCCCAGATCCAGTTCCAGCCGGTGATAGGCGAGCACGGCGAGGTACCGTTCCACGTGGGCGTAGAGAGGGTCCACCAGGACGGCGTGTCCCCTGCCCTCGTCGGCTATCAGGTAGGTCTTGCAGCTCTCGCCGTTCAGTTCGCGCAGGATCATGGCCGTCGTCTCCGCTTTGCCATGCTTGTCCCGAGCCCCTCCAAGTGCCTGTCCTGAAGTCGTGGAGGAACTCAGGCCGAACCTTGCCTCAGAAGTATCGCCACAGCCACCATTTCTCGAACAGGACCTTGCTCCAGTAGATCGTCCGAGACGGTCCCCACGAGCGTGAATCGGTAGCGCCGAAGGGCGGCCATCCTTGAGGGTACGTGGTGCGATTGGCGGCGGCGCGTCCCGCGCCGCAAGAGAGCAGTCATATCGTGTGGAGGTGCAGGGTGGACAACTCCCCTTCCCCGGTGATCTCCGCGACCAGGTTGTCCGCCACCACGTCCGCTTCCTGGTGCGCCACGCCGCCGGCCTTGGAGGCGGGCATGTTGGCGCAGTCGCCGATGGCGTAGACGTTCTCCCACTTGGTCTCCAGGGTGTCGTAGTCCACCTGGATGCCGGTCTCGTTGTCGACCAGCCCGCAGTCATAGAGCACCTTGGAGGGTCGATGCGGCGGCACCATGAAGAGCAGGTCGTAGGAAAGCTCGTAGCCGTACAGGCCGTGGACCCGCTTCTTCTCAGGGTCGATGGACTGAATGACGAAGTCGTAGTGGATGGTGACGTTGCGTTTCTTGCTCTGGGCGTCCATCCACACCGACGGCATGTGCTCCTCGCCCGCGGGCTCGGGTTCGCGCGTAAAGTACTGGATGTCCACCAGGTCGCGGATATTGCGTTCCTTGAAGTAGCTGTCCAGCATCCACTGGGCCTCGTACGGCGCCGGCGGACAGCGGTAGGGGCCCAGCGGCACTCCCACCACGACACGCCCCTCGCGGAAGCTCTCAAGCGTGGTCTTGAGGCGCAACGCGGCGTCCATTTCCCAGGGATGATGCGCCCCTTCGGCGAAGCCAGGAAGCAGGTCGGGCCTCACTTCCAAACCCAGGGACACGATCAGGTAGTCGTAGGGAATGGCCGTGCTCTCGAGAATCACCTGCTGGCGTCCGGAATCGATTCCCAGGATCTCCGCCTGAAGGACCCTGATATTGCGCTTTTCCAGGCGCTTCAGCTTCCGGCTGATGTCCTCGGGACGGCGCTGCCCGACCATGAGAAACAGGAACGCGGGCATGAAGACGTGATCGGTGCGGCGGTCGATCAACGTGATGTCGTGGTCCGCTCCGAGAGCGCGGCCGAGCTTCGTGGCCGCCACCACGCCGCCGCTCCCGCCTCCGAGCACGACGATCTGTTTCCTTCCGTTGTGGTAGTGCATCCCTGAACCCTGTCGTCCCCGTCGCCGTCAGGAAGCTTCCCGCTGCCGCCGCTTGGCACGCAGAGCGAGGCCCTTGAGATTGCGCATGCGCCGGTCGCGCCACATGCGCTGTTCCTGCCGCCCCTCGTCGGTCAGCTCGGATTCAAACCGCGAAGTGCCGCGGATCAAGAGCAGCACCAGACGATCGGAGCACTCCTTGACCCGCTCCGCAAACCATGTGAAGAGTCCGCCGGACATGGCTTCGTCAACGCAGGAAGGTGTCTTCCTGGGCAAGCTGGATCGCCGCCTGGTCGAAGGCGGCCTCGTCCGGCTCTCCGTCGCCCAGGATGCCGATCTGGGTCAGGAACTGGCCGATCTGCGCATGGTCCCGCGGGCTCACCGGCGAGTACGGCCGGCCTGGCTCGCCGATGTCTACCCCGAAGTGCTTGAGGGCCGACTTCATGATCGGCGGCAGCCCGTAGGCGCCCCACTTGCCCGGGAACAGCGTGAAGCAGCGCTGCCAGTAGCGTGCCTTGTCGATGTCGCCCTCCCGGAACGCACGCACCACCCTTGCGCCGATGCGAGTGCCCGGCGGCGGCATGGTGGCGCCCGCGCCTCCCATCATGAGGGTGGTCAGCAGCGGCTGCATGGTGGTGAAGTAGTTGGCCTTGCCGGCGAGCTGGATTTGCTCGATAAGCCGGGTGATCTTGGTGATGTCCCTCGAGCTTTCCTTGAAGTAGTCGACCTTGTTCAACTCGCTCAGGCGCACGAACGCGTCGAGCGGCGGGTCCGCGCCGGGACCGGGGTTGTGATAGGCGACGATGGGCAATGGACTCGCCGACGCCACCTCGGTGAAGAACTGTATCAAATCCGAGATGGTCGGCTGCCCGCCCCACGGGCGGATGGGCATCAGCACCTGGATGAGGTCGCCGCCCACGGCCGCGGCGTGCTCCGCCAAATCCAGTATCGTGTCGATGGAATGGCTCGACGCCCCGAGGATCACGGGCACACGCTTGTTGACGATCTCCGTGGCGCGCCGCATGACTTCCTTGCGGTCCTCGAGCGAGAGGACCGTGTATTCCGACGCTTCCACGGCGGCGATGGAGACAGCGTCGCAATCGGCCACGAGAAACTCGATCTCGCGCGCCAGAGCGTCGTAGTCCACCCGTCCGTCGTCCGTGAACGGGGTCAGCGCCGCGCCGATGATTCCTCTGATGGGGCTAGCCAGCATCCCTCACTCCAGATTCTCTTACTGCAACTCCGCGACGATTCTCGCGTGCGCCGCGTCGCTGCCCTGCACCTTGAGGGGCAACGCCATGATGCGGCAGCTTTGCCCCGCGATGGCGCCGAGGTTGGTGACGTTCTCCGCGATCAGCACGTCGTTTCCCAGCAAGGTCCGATGCACCGGGAAGTCGAAGCCCTTGGGGCGTAGCGGCGTCGGCAGGTCCACCGTGATGCAGTCGATGCCGAAGAGCTTTACCCCGCGCTCCACGATCCATTCCGCCGCATCCACGGAGAGATAGGGGTGCATATTGTATTCTTCACTTTCAAATTTCTCGTCCCATCCGGTGTGCAGCATCAGGATGTCGCCGGGGTTGACCGCCACCCCGGACCCTTCCAGATCCGCGGCCGTGACCTCCTCGCCGCCACCGGTCCGCACCGAGATGACCGCGCCCGGACCGACGAAGGCGTCGAGGGGCAATTCCTCGATGGACTTGCCGTTGGGCACGATGTGCACCGGCGCGTCCACGTGGGTGCCGGCGTGGCACGGCAGGTTGATCTCGGTGACGTTGAGCGGGTGCCCCTTGCCGAGGTCGAAGAACCGCTGCACGTGCACGTCCGGCAGCGCCGGGATCTTGGGCATGCCGTCGTAGATGAGCCGTGAGAGATCGATGATGGACATGGTCGTGTTCCTGACGGTTTGGAGTGTCCTCGCGCCGGATCAGGCGGCGCCGTTGCGCCACGCCGTGTAGAGGGCATCCTTGTCGACGAAGGCGCGCTTGATGCCGTCGAAGGCCAGCCAGAACTGGTCCAGGGTCTTCTGCACCGACTGGCGCACCACTTCCTGCTGTTGGTCGGTGACCGCGTACCGGCTCACGGCCAGGGGACCCACCTTCATGTGCTCTTCGTCCACCCCCATGTGGAGCGTCCAGTAGCGGATGTCGTCGCTTTCCCGGTCGAAACCGTAGTGGCTCGTCAGCCCGGTGACGATGCGGCTCATGCGTTCGCTGGCCGTGCCTTCCAGACAGAACCCCTGGCAAGCGTACAGCTCAAGCCACGAGCGCTGGTACATGAGCAGATCGCGCCAGTCGAGGAACGCCGAGGTCTCGGGCAGGGGCTGCACCGCGTCCAGCTCGTCCTTGGAGTCGTAGCCGCAGGCCATGGCGAAGCGGATGAAGAGGCCGCGGTGGCTGTCGGTGCCGGAGATCTCGCCGGTGCCCTCCTCCACCACGTTCTCGATCCACATCCTCTCCAGCTCGGGGTCCTCGGGGCAGCGCCCCAGCATGGTGGCGATGGGCTTGGGAAACGGCTTGGGGAAGAACAGGTAGAACTGCCCCACGAATCCCTTGAGCGCCGCGCGGTCCAGCTCTCCCCTTTCGATCATCCCGATCAGCGGGTTGTCCTTCGAATGCTTGGCGCGCACCGCCTCGTGTATCTCGTTGACGAACGCTTCGCCGGAAAGTGGCATCGAATCTGCTCCCTCGTTGGATTGGTTTCCCGTTGAATGTGGCCGATCCCGATGTCGCGTCCTGCAACATCGGGATCGGCGCTCACGCTTCAACGAAATAGACTAGTTACTGGAAAGCCGCCGTCATCGCAACCGTTCAGGGCGGCTGGCGCCCCCACTCGCCTCCCTCAATCGAGGCCGTAAAAGCGCCTGGCGTTGTTCCCCAGTATGTTCTCCTTGGCTTCCCGCGACAGATCCTCGCGCCCCCAGATGAGCGAGCCGGACTCCGGCCAGCTCATGTCCCAATGGGGATAGTCCGAGGCGTACATGATGGTTTCGGAACCGATCTCCCCCACCACGTAGCCGATGGTCTTCTCGTCGGGCTCGCAGCCGTAATAGACGTTCTTGCTGGTGATGTAGCGGCTGGGTTCGTGCTTGCACTCGGGGGCCTCCACCGCGCCGCGCTTCTCCCACTCCTCGTCCATCCGGTCGGACCAGTACGGGATCCAGCCGCAGCCGATCTCGAGAAACCCGAGCTTGAGTTCCGGGTACATCTCGGGAACGCCCGCGAAGATCATCGCGGTGAGCTGGCGCAGCACCGGGAACGGGTGGCCGGTGGTGTGGATGGAGATGAACTGATCGAAGATTTCGCTGCCCGGCTCGTCGCCGCCGAAGGCGTGGATCGCCAGCGGCGTATTGAGCTTCTGAGCTTCCTCGTACAGCGGAAAGAACTCGGCCGAGCCGAAGTTCTTGCTGTGGGCCTGGGCCGCCATCATGCCGCCCACCAGTCCCAGATCCTGCACCGCGTAGCGCAGTTCCTCGACCGCCGCCGCGGGCGCGTTGACGGGCAAGTTGGCCACCGCCTTGAGGCGTGGCGACGCCTTGCAGTAGTCGGAGATGAACTCGTTGTAGGCGCGGCACAACTGCGTCTGGTAGTTGGGCTCGCGAATGTGTCCGATGCCGAGTCCGCTGGTCGGGTACATGACCGCGGTGTGGATCTCCTGGGTGTCCATGGCCGCCAGCCGTTCCTCGTGCTTGACGCCCGAGTGCCCCAGCGTCCCGCCCAGGTTGCGGTCATAGGTTTCCCGTGGAATGAACGGCGGACGCCGGTTCTGGAAGGCCTCGCCCAGGAAGGGCTTGACGAGATCGTCGTTGTCGCGCGCGTGCGCGTCGGCGTCGATCACCTTGACGGACGGATCGATCTTACCCATGTTCTTCTCCCCCGGTTTGGTGTCCTTGTCGGCAGGTCATTCAACAGGGCAAAGCTACCACCTTCGGCCCGGAATGCAAATCACTTCACGGGAAACGGGCGGGTTCGAGACCCGCCCGTAGAACGCCCTTGTCGGACTCTGTCATGCGGTCGCGTCCGCATCCCGGGCCGGAATGGTGATCACCGGCTCCACCTCGCGCAACTCCGCCAACGGAATGTGGCAGGCGATGCTGTGGCCTTCGCCGTCGAGCTGGATCGGAGGCGGCTCGTCGTCGCAGATGCTGCCGACCTTGCGCTGACAGCGGGTGGAGAACGGGCATCCCTTGGGTGGATCCAGGGGGCTCGGGAGATTGCCTTCCAGCACGATGCGGCGCTTTTCCACCTCCGGGTCGGCGATGGGCACGGCCGACAGCAGCGCCTCGGTATAGGGGTGGTACGGCGGTGCGAAGACCTCGTCCGTGTCGCCCCGCTCCATGATCTGGCCCAGGTACATGACCACGACGCGATCGGCGAGGTAGCGGACGGCGGACAGGTCGTGGCTGATGAACAGAAGCGTGGTGCGGTGCTCGCGCTGGATGTCCATCAGCAGCTCGGTCACCGCGGCGGCCACGGACACGTCGAGGGCGGAGATGGGCTCGTCCGCGATGACGGTCTTGGGGTTGCCGGCGAAGGCGCGCGCGATGCCCACCCGTTGCTTCTGTCCCCCTGATAGCTGGCGGGGCTTGCGGTGGACGAAGTCGCGCGGCAGCTTCACGGTGTCGAGGAGCTTGTGGACCCTGTCCTGGATCTTCGCCGGATCGGACTCGATGCCGAAACGCTTGATCACCCGGCCGATCTGGTAACCGATGGAGTGCGACGGGTTGAGGGTGTCGTTGGGGTTCTGGAACACCATCTGCAGCGACGCGAGCTGCTCGGGGGTGCGCTTCTTGACCTCGATGCTGCCGAGATCCGTGCCGTCGAGGCGCACCTCCCCTTCCGTGGCGGTCTCCAGCCCCATGAGGACCTTGGCGAAGGTGGACTTGCCGCAGCCCGATTCGCCCACGATGGCCACGGTCTCCCCTTCCCCGGCGTCGAAGCTGATGCTCTCGTTGGCCTTGACCTGGCGCGCCGAGCCGCCGGAGACCAGCGCGGCGAACGTGCTCTCCTTGACCTCGTAGTACTTGCGCATGTTGTCGACTTCAAGCACGGTGTCGCCCACCTCGATGGGCTCGCGCGTCGTCTCGACGGCTCGCGCTTCGTCGGGGTCGATCTCGTTCCAGCGCAGGCAACGCACCCGGTGCGCATCGTCGTCGTCGGTGAAGACTTCCTCCATGGGGATGTGGTCGCTGTCGCAGCGCCCGGCCTCGAAGAACTCGCAGCGCGGCCCGAAGTAGCAGCCCTTGGGGCGCTGGTGCGGCAGCGGGAGCTGGCCCTTGATGGCCGCCAGCGGACGCGCGTTCTTGTCGGCGTGCGGTAGCGGGATGCAGCCGAACAGACCGTGGGTGTAGGGGTGCTTGGGCCAGGAGAAGATGGAGCTGATGTGCCCCTCCTCCACCACCTCGCCGGAATACATCACGCAGATGCGGTCGCACACCTCGAGCATCAGGCCCAGGTTGTGGGAGATGTAGAGCAGCGAGGTGCCCGACTCCTTGCTCAACTCGGCGATCAGCTCCACGATGCCCGCCTCGACGGTCACGTCCAGCGCCGTGGTGGGTTCGTCCAGCAGCAGCAGCGCCGGGCGCGACAGGAGCGCCATGGCGATGACCACGCGCTGCTGCTGGCCGCCGGAGACCTGGTGCGGGTACGAGTCCATCAGGCGCTTGGGGTCCGGGATGTGCACGGCGGACAGCATGTCGAAGGAGCGCTGGAACGCTTCCTCCTCGCTGACCTCCTCGTGGATCATGGGCACTTCCATGAGCTGGGCGGCGATGGTCAGGCTCGGATTGAGCGCCGCCATGGGCTCCTGGTAGATCATGGCGATGTCCTTGCCGCGCACCCTCCGGATCTCATCCTCGGTCATCTCCGCCATGTCGCGGCCCTGGAACTTGATGGTGCCGCCGACGATGCCGCCGTTCTTTCCCATGTAGCGCATGATGCCGTTGGCCACGGTGGACTTGCCGCACCCGGACTCGCCCACCAGCCCGACGGATTCGCCCTTGGCGATGGTCAGGTCGAAGTCCATCACCGCGGGAATCTCCCCGGCGCGCGTGTAGTAGCTGAGCCGGAGGCCGGAGATATCGAGAACCGGCGCCTCGCCGCCTCCGTTGCCCCCGCCGTTGTGATCCGCCATCACGTTCCTCCTAATCCCTCAACGATACTTCCCGCAGCCCGTCGGCCAGCAGGTTGAACCCCAGCACCAGCAGGGACACCGCGCACGCGGGCATGATCGCCATGTACGGGAACCCGCCGGTGACGAAGGCGCGGGTCTCGGTGATCATGCCGCCCCAGTCGGGGTCGGGCGGCGGCAGCCCCAGGCCCAGGAACCCCAGCGCGCCGATGGTGATGGTCGTGTAGCCCATGCGCAGGCAGAAGTCGACGATCAGCGGGCTGCGGGCGTTGGGCAGGATCTCCACCAGCATGATGTACCAAGGGCCTTCGCCGCGGGTCTGGGACGCGGCGATGTAGTCGCGGGTGGCGATGTCCATGGTGACGCCGCGCACGATGCGCATGATGCCCGGCGAGGAGGCGAACACCACCGCGAAGATGATGTTCAGGCCCGACGCGCCCAGCTTGGCGATGATCAGCACGTACAGCACCATGATCGGAAACGACAGGATCACGTTGGCGAAGAACGAGATGATCTCGTCCAGGTAGCCGCGAAAGTAGCCGGCCGCAAGGCCCATGATGATGCCGACGATGTAAGCCGACACCGTCGCCGCCGTGGCGTAGAAAAGAACCCGCTGGCCGCCCCAGATGATTCGGGAAAGGATGTCCCGGCCGAGGTGGTCGGTACCCAGGAGGAATACCCCGCCGTCCGGAGCGGCCGTGCCCGGGAAGGCGAACGGCAGCATCGTGGCGTTGGGATCGAAGGGCGACACCAGCGGCGCGAAGATCGCCAGCAGGACAAAGAGCAGCACGATGAGCGCGCCGATCAAGCCCACCGGGCTCTCGCGCAGAAGAGCCACGGCCTTGACCAAATTCACGATGGTCGAATCCGGTCTTACGAGAGGGGTGTCGTCAGCGTTTGTAGCCATGCTCCCCTCCTCACTTGAACCGGATCCGCGGGTTCAGGTAGGTGTACCCGACGTCGCCGATGGTCTGGGTGAAAACCGCCACGAACACCGCCGCGAGACCGCACGCCTCGATGACGAAGATGTCGCGGCGCAGCGCCGCCTCCAGCAGGAGCGCCCCGAAGCCCTTGTAGCCGAAGGCGAACTCCGTCACCACCACGCCGGACAAGAGCCAGTTGATCTGCAGCATGATGACGGTGAAGGGCGCTATCAGCGCGTTCCTAAGGGCGTGCCTCATGATGATGTGACGGTACGGCAGACCCTTGAGCATGGCGGTGCGGATGTAGGGGTTGGTCATCACCTCCGCCATGGACGCCCGGGTCATGCGCGCCACATAGCCGAAACCGTACAGCGTCAGCACCATGACCGGCAATATCAGCTCGACGATGTTGAAGCCCCCGGTCATGGACGAGGTCCCCGGCAGCCATCCCAGCACGAACACGAAGATCCAGGCGAGCAGCACCGCGCTGGCGTATTCCGGGATCGAGGTCGTGGTGATGGAGAAGACCGAGATCACCCGGTCCTGGGTCGAGCCCTCCTTCATGCCCGCCAGCACCCCCAGGGTCAGGGCCACTATGACCATGACGACGAAGGTGATGCCGGCGAGGATGCCGGTATTGCCGAGACGGTCCCAGAAGATCTCGTTCACCGGCCGCTTGTAGATGATGGAGTCGCCCAAGTCGCCGGTCAGGACGCGTCCGAGCCAATCGACATAACGCACCAGGATCGGCCGGTCGTAGCCGTGCTGGGCGATCCACGCGTCGAGCTGCTGGTCCTGGGCATAGGGCCCGAGGACACTGCGCGCGATGAGCCGGGGATCGCCCTCGTTCATGAGGAAGAGAAGCAGCGCCACCACCAGCATGATGAGGAGCATCATGCCCACGCGCCGCAGAATCAGTTGTGACATATCCGTCTCCGCTGCTCAGCAGGCGAGTCGGCCGGCGTACGCGCTCCGGCCGGGGAAGGCAGGGGCGACCGGCCGGCCGCCCCTGCCCATGCCACCGCGGCGTAGCCTGTTAACCCTCCAGCCACACGTTGTGAAACTGGTGGTACAGCGTCGGATGGGTTTGGTGCCCCTTGACCCGCTTGTTGGCCGCCTTGAAGACCGAGCGCCAAAAGGGCTGCGGAATGATGGCGTCGTCCTGGAGGATCTTCTCGCAGACGGCCATCTTCTTCTTGCGCTCGTTGACGTCGAGGGTGGCCTCGGCGTCGTCGAGAGCGGCGTCGAACTTGGGGTTGTTGTAAGCGGTCTCGTTCCAGGGCACGCCGGAGCGGTAGCCCAGCCCGAGAACCATGGTGCCGAGAGGTCGGTGCGTCCACGCGGTGTAGCCCCAGGGCGCCTTGTCCCACACCTCCCAGTACTGGTTGGCCGGCATCTTGTTGATCTTCAGGTTGATGCCCGCGGGGGCGAGCTGGTTCTTGAAGATCGCGCAGACATCGGTCATCCAGGGGCCCTCGGTATCGCCGTTGGCTATTTCGACGGTGATGCCGTCCTTGTAACCCGCCTCGGCCAGCAGCTTCTTGGCCATTTCGACATCCCGCTTGAGCGGCGGCAGCGGCGCATAGTCCGGATGGATGGGACACACGTGGTGGTTCTCGGCGACTTGGCCGAGGCCCTTGAACGCCTTGTCCAGGAGCTCCTTGTGGTCCATGCAGGCGGCGATGGCCTGACGCAGCTTGAGGTTGTCGAAGGGTTTCTCGGTGATGCGGAAACGCATCACCGCGGTCTGTGCCGTGGTCGCCTCGTGAAGCTCCACGAAGGGCAGCCGCTTGACGGTGTCGATGGCGTTGTTGGGCAGGCGGAAGACCATGTCCACCTGCTGCGACGCCAGCGCCGCGATCCAGGCGTTGGTGTCCTCACCGTGGTCGAAATAGTGGATCTCGTCCAGGTGGAACGGCCCCGCCCACCAGTCCCGCGCCTTCTTCAGGATCGCCCTCTCGCCCACCGCGAACGCCTCCAGGTTCATCGGGCCGGTGCCGATGGGGTTCTTGGAGAGGTCGGCCTCGTAGTCCTTGCCGAAGCCCCGGTGCACGATGGCGGCAGGATAGTTGTAGAAGTTCTCCGGCATGGCCAGGGCTGCCTGTCGGAGGTTGAACTTGATGGTGTGGTCGTCGATGACCTCCACCGCGTTGGCGATACCGCGCTTCAGCGGCTTCCCGTCGGCGCCCTTCACGGTCTCCACCATGGCGGCGAACAGTCCCAGGTTGGAGGAACCGGTTTTCGGATCGAGCCAGCGGTTGACGGTGTGCGCGACATCGGCGGAGGTGAACTTGTCCCCGTTGGACCAGGTCACGTCATCCCGGAGATGGAACACCCAGGTCTTGAGATCGTCCGACGCCTCCCAGCTCTTGGCAAGGTAGGGAACCGTTGTATTGTCCGCCTTGGTCCGGGTCAGGTGCTCCACGAGGAACCGCGCGACGTTGGACTTCTCGGTCCAGTCGAATTTCGCCGGGTCGGTCACCTCCTGGATGCGCATGGACACCCGCAGGGTCCCGCCGGGTTTCGGCGTCGCCGCGGCCACGGTCGGCGTGAACGCGCCACCGATGAGCTTGTCGGCGGTGACATAGGCCGCGCCCACGGTCATGCCCAGCAGCGCCGCCTGCCGCAGAAAATCGCGCCGGGTGATCTTGCTCGTGCGAAGCTGGTCGCACAGCTCCGGCAGGTAGCTGTGGGTCTCGGCGCCCAGGGCGCGTTCGGACGGCAATAGATAGCGCCGCTTGTCACGGCTCAGTATCTTCTTGTCACTCACGACGATAACCTCCTGTTGAACTCGACTGCGGGCGGGCCGCCGCACACGTATCGTGGGACGACGCCAGCGCGGACCACCTGTTCCAGTTCTCCGCGGCCCGGCAGACCAAAGCATGCGAAACCGTCAACCTAAGCCACCTTCGCTATGGAATGCAACCCGGATTTCTGCGATTCTTTCTCCATGGAAAGACCGGCAGAGAGAAGCAGTCCGCGCATCATCGGGCATTCGACCCCGGCGCTGGAGGGCGCGGTCAAGGTGGCCGCGGAAGCACGGTACCTGGAGGACCTGCAGGCGCCGGGCATGCTTTACGGCAAGATCTGCCGCAGTCCCCTGCCCCACGCGCGCATTCTCGACATCGACACAACCCGCGCCGAGCGCCTCTCCGGGGTCGTAGCGGTCATCACCGCGCGGGACATGCCGGACATCAAGTTCAGCTTCGTGCCGGAGCTGGCGGACAAGACCGCGCTGTGCGGTCCGGGGCGCACCGTGCGCTACGCCGGCGACGAGGTGGCCGCGGTGGCCGCTCTCGACGAAGCCACCGCGGAGGAGGCCGCGCGGCTCATCGAGGTGTCGTACGAGCCCCTGGAGCCGGTGTTGGACCTGGAGGCGGCGCTGTCTCCGGATTCCCCCACGGTCCACGACGACGGCAACCTCGCCTACGAGGTGCACAAGGCCGAGGGCGACGTGGATGCCGCCTTCGCCGGCTGCGACCTGGTGCTGGAAGAGGAGTTCGAGACCGCGCGCCAGTCCCACGCGGTCATGGAAGCGCGCGGCTGCATCGCCCAGTACGGCGCCGCCGGCGAGCTCACCGTATGGCACCAGACCCAGGCGCCCCACACCCTGCGGGCCGAGATCGCCCGGACCCTGGGCATTCCCGAGCGGCGGGTACGGGTGATCCAGCCCGAGACTGGCGGCGGCTTCGGTTCCCGCCTGGTGATGAACGTCATGGTGCCCATCGGCGCCGTGCTGTCCCGGAAGTCCGGCGGCCGGCCCGTGCGCATCGTCAACACCCGGGACGAGGAGTTCCGCTGCGCCGGCGCGCGCTACGCCTACCGTTTCAGGCTCAAGCTGGGCTGCACCCGCGACGGAGTCATCCGCGCCAAGAGCCTGGAGGTCCTGGGGGACAACGGCGCGTACCACGACAAGGGCGTCTCCACCATCAACTTCATCACCATGACCTTCTTCTCGAGCTACCACCGGCATCACCCCGCCACGTCGGTGGATGCCAGCCTGATCTATACCAACAAGCCCCCCGGAGCCGCCTTCCGGGGCTTCGGCCACGCGGAGAAGACCTTCGCCTTCGAGTCCCTCCTGGACACCATGGCGGAACGCCTCGGCATCGATCCGGTGGAGATCCGGCTGACGAACCTGCATCGTCCGTGCGAGCGCGCCTGCCTGGAGCGTGCCGCCGAGGTGATGCGGCCCACGAAAGGAACCGCCGAGAGCACGGCGGGCACCACGCGCACAGGTATCGGCATGGCGGTCTTGTCCGAGACCGGCGCCGGGCTGCGCTACTACCGGCAGAACTCCACCGAGGCCATCGTCCGGGTGGACCGGGACGGCACCGTGGGCATCATCGCCACCATCGCCGACACGGGCACGGGCACCCGCACGGTGATGGCGCAGATCGCCGCCGAGGAACTCGGCGTATCCGTGGATCGGGTCCGCATCTTCCACAACGACACCGACGTCATTCCCTTCGACCTCGGCAGTTGGGCGAGCCGCACCACCTTCGTATGCGGCAATGCCGTGGCCGCGGCCGCGGCCGACGCGCGCCGGCGCCTTGCGGAGGTCGCCGCCGGCATGCTGCAGGCCGTTCCGGACACGCTGAGATTCGACAACGACCGTGTGGCGGCGACGGTGGAGCCCGGCGGCGAGGTAAGCTTCGACGAGGTGGTACGGGAGGCCTACGACCGGCGCGGCCTGCTCATCATCGGCAAGGGCGCCTTCGTGGACGAGGAGGCCACCCGGTTCGTCACCAACGACTACGAGGCGGCGGCGCCGGTCATCGCCGCCTGCTGTCACGTGGCCGAGGTGCGGGTGGACACCGAGACCGGAACGGTGGAACTGCTCCGCTACCTGGCCGTGCACGACGTGGGCAAGGCCATCAACCCGCTGGGCATCCAGGGCCAGATCGAGGGTGGCCTCACCCAGGGGCTGGGCTTCGCCCTCTACGAGGACCTGGTGGTGGACGGCGGGCAGGTGCTGAACCCGAACTTCGTGGACTACCGCCTCCCCACCTTTCGGACCATGCCGCGGCGGCTCGAAAGCGAGTTCCTGGAAGGCGACCCCTCCGACGGCCCCTACGGCGCCAAGGGCATCGGCGAAATGCCCTTCGGCCCGGCCGCCCCGGCCATCGCCAACGCCATCTACAACGCCGTCGGCGTACGCCTGAAAGCCTTGCCCATGACGCCGGAGCGGGTCTGGCGGGGGTTGAAGGAGCGCGCATGAAGCGCTTCTTCAGGTTTTTCCTTTCAAGTGGGCTAGTGTGCAGGTTACCCACTCCACCCCTGGATTCCCGCTTCCGCGGGAATGACGATTCGGGAGGTTGGCAACCATTCTCATCCGAGTTGAGTATTGACACAGCCTGTTCCGCGGGTGAGGATTCGGGACGTTGGCGACGGTGATCGATGATGCGTAATCTGCCCACAAGATGGGGACTCAGCCTCCCCAACCGCGGCGTGCTGTTCGGATTGACGACCGTGGACGACCTTTTTGCCTCGGCCGCCCTGGCAGAGGAATGCGGCGTCTTCGAGTCCGTGTGGGTGGGCGACAGCTTCATCCACAAGCCGCGGCTCGATTCCATCGTCATGCTGTCGAACCTCGCGGCGCGCACCAGCCGGGTGCGGCTGGGCACCATCTGCATGGCCACGTTTCCGCTGCGCCATCCGGTGGAGTTGGCGATCCAGTGGGCCAGCCTGGACCACGTCTCCGGCGGCCGCGCGGTTCTCGGCGCGTGCATCGGCGGCGGCCACGAGCCCGAGTTGCGCGCCTTCGGACAGACCTCCAAGGAGAGGGCGCCGCGACTGGAGGAAGGAATCGCGCTGTTGCGGGCAATGTGGAGCGACGGCAAGGTGCATCACCGTGGCGAATTCTACACCCTGGAGGACTACGACATCCTGCCCAAGCCGGTGCAGCGCCCCTGCCCCATCTGGATCGCCGTGAATCCGCGGCGGCCCCTGGAAGGGAGCCCCTTGGTGGAGCGGGCTCTGGAGCGCGTGATCCGGCTGGGCGACGGCTACATGACCGACGTGGTGGCGCCCGACGAGTTCCGCCGGCGCTGGGACTTCATGCAGGAAGCGGCGGAGCGCCAGGGGCGCGACCTGAGCGGCTTCGAGACCTGCATCCACGGCATGATCAACATCAACGAGGACAAGCGGGTGGCCTACGAGGAGTCGAAGCACTACTTCCAGGAATACTACCCGCTGGCGCCACCCAGCGACGAGGTCATCCGCACCTGGCTCGCCTACGGCGCGCCGGAGGAGTGCGCGGTGTTGCTGCGGGAGTGGCTGGACATGGGCATCAGCACACCGGTGCTGCGCTTCACCGGGCCCGACCAGTTGGCGCAGATCCGCCGTTTCGTCGAGGAGGTCCTGCCTCTCGTACAGGGCACACGATGATGGAGACTGTCATATGAACCCCGATCTTCGGACTTTCCTTCAGGCGGTGCGGGAGACCGGACCCGAGAACTACGTCGAGGTGACCCAGCCGCTGGACGCCTACCTGGAAATCGGCATCATCCAGCACAAGCTGGCGGCCGAGGGCCGTAATCCGGTGATCTACTGCCCGGAGGTCAAGGGCAGCTCGTTGCCGCTGGTCACCAACATGTTCGGTTCCTTCGACCTCCTGGCCTGGGGGCTCGGCTGCGACCCGCGCAGCATGACCCGGTTGGAGATCTACGACGTGCTGCGCAAGAAGCTGGCCCAGCGAGAGGATCCCGTGTGGGTGGACGAGGACAGGGCGCCGATCAAGGAGAAGAAGTTCATCGGCGACGAGGTGGACCTGGGAATGTTGCCCATCATCCACAATTCCAAGCTGGACGCGGGCAAGTACATCAGCGCCGGGTTCATGATCGCCAGGTGGCCGGACACCGGTGTCCCCAACGCGGGCATCTACCGACACCTGGTCATGGGCCGGAACCGCCTCGGCTGCATGATCAATCCGGGCAATGACGGCGCCTACATCGCCCGGCGCTGCGCCGAACTGGGACGGCCCATGGAGATCGCTTTGGTCATCGGTCACCACTCCGCCGTGCTGCAGGCCTCCCAGGCCAAGGGGGTGGTGGAGTTCGACCTCATGGGCGGCTATCTCGGGGAATCGCTGGAGGTGGTCAAGGGCGAGACCGTGGACGTGCCGGTGCCGGCGCAGGCCGAGATCGTCATCGAGGGCACCATCGATGCCGCCACCATGTCCACCGACGGCCCCTACGCCGAGTACCTGGGCTACTACGGCGTGGGCGACAAGCCCTGCTACGTCATCGAGGTGAGCGCCATTACCATGCGCCGGGACGCCATCTACCATCATCTGGACTCCGCCCACATCGAGCATAATCTGGCGCCCAACGTGAGCGCGGAGATGAGCATGTATGACCGCCTGCGATCCCAATTCCCCACCCTCAAGGCGGTGAACATCATGGGCTGGCTGGGCACGTACGTCTCGTTGCAGCAGCGTGTCCCCGGCGAGGGCAAGCAGGCCGGGCTGGTGGCGGTGTCCACCGACAACTATGGCAAGACCGCGGTGGTGGTGGACGACGACGTGGACGTGTTCAACGAGCGCGAGGTGGCCTGGGCCATCAGCACCCGGATGGTGGCCGACCAGGACCTGCTGATCATGCCCGGAGTCAAGGGCGCGCACCTCGACCCGGTGTCCTACAACGAGGCGCGCACGGGCCGCGGCCCCATGACCACGCACTTGGTCATCGACGCGACGCGGACGGTGGAGAAAGAGTTCGAGACCCGGATCGAGCCGGACCCGGAACTGTGGCGGAACATGGACCTGAAAGAGTATCTGAAACCCTGATCCGCCATTGACAAAGAACGGGCCACGAACTAGTATTCCTCGTTTCTCGCGCTTCCCGAAGAGGGAATGCGTTCGTTGCCGAAACCGGCGACCAGTTCAAAGGAGGAAGACAATGCGACGCTACACACGGACAGCTTTGCTGGCGATCGTGCTGGTGAGTTTCCTGGCCATCGAGGCCGCGGCCCAGGATCTCCACAAGATCAAGGTCACCGCCGGGCGGAACAGCGTCATTTCCATGCTGTATCTGGCCGGGGAAATGGCCGGAATCTTTGAAAAGAACGGCATCGACGTGGAAGTGGACGTGCGCCCCT
>JAPOPM010000173.1 GCA_026712905.1 Deltaproteobacteria bacterium | reverse complement strand
GGCGCCCCGGTTCCGGCGGACCCGGCGCGGTCGGTGCCCGCTGGAGCCTCCTGTGCCAAGGCGGCGGCGAACTGCTCGTCGCCGATGTCTGTGAGCTGCCACTGCACATCGGGGACCTGAGGGATCCGGAAGAGGCCTCCGGTGGCGCCCGAGCGGATTGCTGCGGGAATCTCGAATCGTGCCACGTCGAAGGAGAGTCCCGTGCCGAGCGCCTTGGCAACGGCCTCCTTCAGCGTCCAGAGGCGGAAGAACAGGCGGACCCTGTCGCCGCCGGTCAGCGCGGCCATCTCGGCCTGCTCGTTCGGACCGAACACGGCCTCGATGAGTTCATCGAGTTTACGATGCTGCTCGTACTCCTCGACGTCTACGCCGACGCGCCCGGCCGGGGCCAGCGCGATCAGGCCGTGTTGCTCGCTGTGGCTGACGTTGAAGGCCAGCGGGACCGGCCGCGCGTCGACGAGCGCGAACGGTTTGCCGTGCTTCGCCGCCCCGAATGAGAGCAGGTCGTTGCCGCAGCCAAGGTGCTCGCACAGCAGCGACCTGAGCGCGGCCCGGCACAGGACGAAGTGACGGCGTGCCGGTGAGTGCTGGAACCGCTGCCAGCGCGACTTCTCGGCGGCGTCGAGCCACGCGAACGCAGCGGCCTCGCGGGCGGCGTGCGGCGTGAGGTCGACATGAAAGACGTGTGCACCGCCGACCTGCCTGAACGGTTCCCACCAGCGGTCGGGAGCTGACCGATCCACTGCGGGCAGGCTACCTGCGGTCGGGTCCCGAGACCGGTGCCGGGAGTCCATCGGACTCCGGTATGGTCGCCGTCATGGGATTCCGTGTTGAGATCGATCAGGACGAGTGCATGAGCGTCGGGCGGTGCGTGGCCGACTTCCCGGCCGGGTTCGGCTTCGACGACGAGGAACTGGCGATGGTGCTGGCGACCGTCGGCGAACTGAGCGACAAGCAGCTCCTGAGGGCGGCTCGCAACTGCCCCAGCCGGGCCATCATGGTCTTCGACGCCGACGGCAACCAGGTCGAGTAGCGGGGCCACGCCGGACTCGGGGAGAGAGCATGGCTGAGCCCGAGACGCTGGTGGGGATCTTCAATGCCGATGGTGGGCTGCGGGGCGAGTTGCGCTACGTGGTCGACAAGCTTGCCGGGCGCGGGCACTGCGCCCTCTGCGACATCACCCACGGCATGAACCCGCTGGGGAAGCGGTCCTTCAAGGAGGCCTGCGCCGCGGCGGGGGTGACCATGACCCTGCTGCACCGCGACGAGGCCTCCGGCGACCAGTTGGCCTCGGCACGGGAGTTGCCGGTGGTGCTGGCGGGCGCCGATGGCCATTGGCGCGTCCTGGTTCCGGCAGAGGACCTGGATGCATGCAAGGGGAGCCCAGCCAAACTCCTGGAGGTCGTGGAGGCCCGCCTGGGGCGTTGACCGTCGCCGACTTATCAATAGAGCATCTCTATAGGTATAGACGTTATTATCGAATTGTCTTTTGGTATTGGTGGCGGCATGATGGTCTCCAGGACACCAGCCAGCAAGGAGGCTCCACCATGACCAACGGCGGCATCGTGGCACACTCCATCG
>JAPOPM010000172.1 GCA_026712905.1 Deltaproteobacteria bacterium | reverse complement strand
GTAGGTGATGACGCCGTCCTTGACGTCCTTCTTGTTGGGCAGGCCCAAGTGCTCCTTGGGGGTCACGTAGCAAAGCATGGCGGTGCCGTACCAGCCGATCATGGCGGCGCCGATGGCGCTGGTGATGTGGTCGTAGCCGGGTGCGATGTCGGTGGTCAGGGGGCCGAGGGTGTAGAAGGGCGCCTCGTGGCACAGCTCGAGCTGCTTGGTCATGTTCTCCTGGATCAGGTGCATGGGCACGTGGCCCGGCCCCTCGATCATCACTTGGACGTCATGCTCCCAGGCGATGCTGGTGAGCTCGCCCAGGGTGGCCAGCTCGCCCATCTGGGCCTCGTCGTTGGCGTCGGCGATGCTGCCCGGGCGCAGTCCGTCGCCCAGGGAGAAGGCCACGTCGTAGGCCTTCATGATCTCGCAGATGTCGGCGAAGCGGGTGTACAGGAAGTTCTCCTGATGGTGCGACAGGCACCACTTGGCGAGGATGGAGCCCCCGCGCGAGACGATGCCGGTCTTGCGCCTGGCCGTCAGCGGCACGTAGCGCAGCAGCACGCCGGCGTGGATGGTGAAGTAGTCGACGCCCTGCTCGGCCTGCTCGATGAGCGTATCCCGGTAGATCTCCCAGGTCAGCTCCTCGGCCTTGCCGTTGACCTTCTCCAGCGCCTGGTAGATGGGCACGGTGCCGATGGGCACCGGCGAGTTCCGCAGGATCCACTCGCGGGTCTCGTGGATGTTGTCGCCGGTGGACAGGTCCATGACCGTGTCCCCGCCCCAGCGCGTGGCCCAGATCATCTTCTCCACTTCTTCCTCGATGGAGGATGTGACCGCGGAGTTGCCGATGTTGGCGTTGATCTTCACCAGGAAGTTCCGGCCGATGATCATCGGCTCGGTTTCGGGATGGTTGACGTTGCACGGGATGATGGCGCGTCCCCGGGCCACTTCGTCGCGCACGAACTCGGGAGTGACGAACGACGGGATCGACGCGCCGAAATTGTTGCCCGCATGGTGGCTGTCGCCTTCGCCGTTGAGCGCGGCTTCGCGGCCGATGTTCTCGCGGATGGCGATGTATTCCATCTCCGGCGTGACCATGCCCTTGCGCGCGTAATGCATCTGGCTCACGTTGCCGCCGGGCTTGGCCCGCAGCACGGGCCGTTTCGCCATTTCGGGGAAGCGGTTGTCGCCGGCGCCGTTGCCGTTGGGGCGGTAGTGCGACTCGGTTTCCACCGTGTCGCCGCGGGCGGCGATCCAGTCGAGCCGCAGCGGCTTGAGCCCGCCGCGCACATCGATCTCCACCGTCGGATCGGTGTAGGGACCGGAGGTGTCGTAGACCCGCAGGCGCCGCGGTTCCGCGCCGTGCCCGTTGCCGCCATGGCCGTTGGCACCCGCGGCGCCATGGCTGATCTCGCGCATGGCGACCTGGACGCCCTGGGTCCCGGAGACATGGACCTTCCGGGAGGCGGGAAACGGATCCGTGGTGATCGCGGTATCCTGAGTGGCTGCTCCATTCTTCTTGGACATGACGGGTCTCCCTTCCGGGGCTCGCGGCGTTATCGCGCAATTCTCTCGATGCGGGTCGATACCAAGCTGTAACCTTTGACTTCTATCCCAACTCCACTCTGCCCGTCAAGGAAACCCCGCAACCGCTCCACCTGGATTCCCGCTTCCGCGGGAAGGACGATCCGTTACGTAGTTGCCTTATGAGTTTTGACACAGCCTGTTCCGCGGGAATGAGGATCCGGAGGGTCCCTGCCTCACGAGTCTTGACACAGTCTGTTCCGCGGGAAGACGATCAGCGGCTTTGGAGTCTTGGCTCGGCCGCTTCCTTGGAATGGCGTTCTGTTGCGTGGGGGTCCCCGGTGGCGACCCCCCGCGCGCTACTCCGAATCGTAGCGGATGAGCGAGAACAGCTCCTGGTCGAGCTTTTCGCGCGGGTTCAGGAAGCCGAGCTCGATGATGCAGGCGTGTTCGAACACCGTGGCGCCGAGTTGCTCGACGAGGGTGGTGGCGGCCACGGCGGTGCCCCCGGTGGCGACGAGGTCGTCCACCAGCAGCGCGTGCGTGCCGGGCGCCAGGGCGTCGCTGTGCACCTCCAGGGTGTCGGTGCCGTATTCCAGCTCGTAGGTGGTCTGCAACGTGTCGTAGGGGAGCTTGCCGGGCTTGCGGATGACGCACAGTCCCTTGCCCAGCCGGTAGGCCAGGGCCGCGCCGATGATGAAGCCGCGGGACTCCACGCCCACGATCGTGTCCACGGGCGCGTCTTCGTAGCGCTTCGCGAACAGGTCGATGGTCTTGCGGAACAGGGCGCCGTCGCTCAGCAGCGGGGTGATGTCCTTGAAGACGATGCCGGGCTTGGGGAAGTCGTGAATGTCGCGAATCGCGGCGCGGATTTCGGCGATTCCGTGGTTGTCCTGGGCGTTCATGCGGGTTTGGCTATCACAGTCACGGCAAATAGGAAAGCGGGTTCCGCGCGACGTTGTGCCTGCGAATCTCGAAGTGGAGATACGGTGTGGCTGCCCGGCCGGTGGCGCCTACTTCGGCGATGACCTGCCGTCGGTTGACCTTTTGGCCTTGCCGCACGAGGTTCTTGCGGTTGTGGGCGTAGACCGACGCGAAGCCACCGCGGTGTCGCAGGATGATGAGGTTGCCGTAGCCGCGCAACTGGTCGCTGTAGATCACCTGTCCCGCCAGCGTGGCATGCACCGGCGTGCCCGGAGGCGCGGCGATGTTGATGCCGTCGTTAAGGCTGTCGGGACGCGAATTGAACTTGCCGGTGATCCTGCCCTTGAGGGGCCAGGCGAACAGGTGCCGCGATCCCCTTGACGGCGGGCGGGCGGCGCGGGTCTTGGCGGGGGCGGACTTGCGCGCTTGCGCCTTGGGCCGAGACGTCTTGGCGCCGGGGGCCTTTGCGGGAGCGGTCTTCGCCCGCGCGGTGCTCGGCCTCGCGGGCTCCGCACGGGGGGTCGTCCTCGGCGCCGGCGCCTTGGCGCGGGCGGGCTTGGTCTTGGCCGGGACGAATTTCTTGATGGGCGTGATGATCGCCACCGGGAGCAACCGGTCGGCGCCGGGTATGAACAGCCGCCTCCCGACCTTGATGTCGCGCGCGTCGCTGATGTGGTTGATGCGCGCCAGTGTCTTGTGGTCGACGCCGTAGGCCTTGCCGATGCGAAAGAGGTTCTCGCCCTTCTTCACGGAATGGGAGATGCCGTCGCGTGCGCGCGCGGGCCCCGGCCGGCGTTCGTCGCCGGTGCGTTTGGCAGCAGCGCGCCGGCTGTCGACCCGTTCGTCGACATAGTTGCAACCCGCGGCCGCAAGGATGACGTATAGGAAAAGGAGCGAGAGAGCGCCCCGGGGGCGAACATGGGATGAGCCAGCGGAGTCGTCCACGAACATTCGTACACGAACTTCAGCTACGCAGCACTAACCCGGCCAGCCGTACTTCCCCAGAAGCTTGACGAAGCGACACTCGCCGAGGCTCGTCTCGTCGATGCCGCTGGGCGTACGGCTCGCGAACTTCAACACCTGGGATGTCTGGTCGCCGATGGGAATGATGAGCCGGCCGCCGGACGCGAGTTGCTGGGCCAGCGGCTCCGGCACGCGGGGCGCGCCCGCCGCCACCACGATGGCGTCGTAGGGGGCGTGCTCGGACCATCCGAGCGTGCCGTCGCCCACGTGGATCGCCACGTTGTAGTACCGCAGCTCGTCGAGCACGGCGCGGCCCTGTACCGCCAGCCTGCGGAGCTTCTCCACGGAGAACACGTTGGCACACAACTCCGCCAGCAGGGCGGTCTGGTACGCCGATCCCGTGCCGATCTCCAGGACACGCTCGGTGCCCTTGAGGGCGAGCGCCTGCAGCATGTAACCAACGATATAGGGCTGGGAGATGGTCTGCTTGGCGCCGATGGGCAGCGGGTCGTCGTCGTACGCCCGGTTCACCAGCGCCGGCTCCACGAACAGGTGGCGCGGCACCTTGCGCATGGCGTGGATCACGCGCGGGTCGTTGACGCCGCGATCGAGCAGTTGGGTCTGTACCATCCGCTCTCTGGCGCCCTCCAGTGCTGTGACGCTACGGTTGTTGGAACTCACGGCCATTGAGCCAATGGATTGAACTGACGTGACGGCACCGGTTGCCATGGTCCCGGTAAGAATGGTCGGGGCGACTGGATTTGAACCAGCGACCACACGCACCCCAAGCGTGTGCGCTACCAGGCTGCGCTACGCCCCGACATTGCTGCAAATTTCTTAACACTGAAGCGGCGACGGGTCAATTCGCGCGCGGCCGAAGGGGAAGCGCGCGTCGGAAAAGAGGCCGGCGGAAGGGGGGCGGCCGTCAGGAAATCATGTCGCGGAGCGAAACGAGTTCGTCCCTGATCTGGACGAGCTGCTGCCGGTGTTCCGGCTTCACCCTGGTGCGGTGGTCGTCGACCTCGTGCTTGAGCTTCTTGCGCGCGCCCTCGATGGTGTAGCCCTCGCCGTGCAGGAGCCGCTTGATCTCCAGCAGCAACTCGACGTCCTTGCGCCGGTACAGACGGTGACGGGATTTGGCCTTGGTGGGATTCAGGATATCGAACTCGGTTTCCCAATAGCGCAGCACGTACGGCTTGAGGTCCAGGAGAGTGCTGACCTCACCGATCTTGAAGTAGTGCTTGTCCGGAATCACGACGGCCATCGGACCCGATTATATCACGAATGGGTGGGGGCGTCGGGGTCGGTATCCTCGGGGGCACCGGCGTTCATGTTCTTTTTCAGCGTCTGGCTGGGTTTGAAGGTCAACACCCGGCGGCCGGCGATGGTGATCTCCTCGCCGGTCTGCGGGTTGCGGCCCTTGCGCGGCTGTTTGCCGTGGATGACGAAGTTCCCGAACCCGGAGATCTTGACCTTGTCACCCTTCTCGAGCTGGGCCTTGATGATTTCGAACGCGGCCTCGACGACGTCGGTGGCCTCCTTCTTGGAGAATCCCACCCTCTCGTAGATCCGGTTGATGATGTCCGCCTTGGTCATCCCTATCCTCTGCCGGCCCCGGGGCCGGTCAGGCGTTCAGCGCAGCGTGGCGTCGAATTCGGAACACAGCCCGCGGGTGAGGTCCTCGTGCACGACGTTGACCTCCTGGTCCGTAAGGGTTTTCTCCGCGGACCGGTAGAAGACCTTGTAGGCCAGGCTCTTCCTGTCTTCCGCGATGGGCGCGCCGGTGTATTCGTCGAAGACATCCACTCGTTCGATGAGCTGCTGATCCAGCTTATGGACCCAATCGATCACGGTCTGACTCGGAAAGTCCCGCGCCACGACGATGGCGAGGTCGCGCTCGACCGACGGGAACCGAGGGATGGGCCGAACACGAAAATCCGGTCGAGCATAGTGAACGATCGGGGCGAAGTCAAGCTCGAACAGGAAGCAGGGGGGCAGGTCCAATTCTTCGCGAACTCGCGGACTTATCTCTCCGACATGGCCCACGCGGGCGTCTTCCGCGAAGACCGTGGCGAAGCGTTCGGGGTGCAGGCTCGCGGGCGCCTCCCGGGACTCCCAGCGGGTGCCGGCGCAACCGCTCGCCTCGATCAGATCCTCGACGATCCCCTTCGCGTCGGCGAACACGAACTCCGGGCTTTCGGCATTGAGTCCGCGTCGCGGCCGGTGCCCGCGGATGAGCCCGGTCACGTTCAGCCGCTCGTTGTAGCCACCGTCGTCCCCGAGCGAGAACACCTTGCTCAGCTCGAAGATCATGGAACTCTGACTCCTGCGTTCGGCGTGGGCGTGCAGGTTCTCGATCAGCCCCGGCAGCAGGCTGAGGCGCATCTCGTCGGTTTCGTGGCGCAGGGGGTTGGCGACCCGCACGGGCCTGCCGCCCCCGTCCCACAGGCCGCCGAACGCTTCGTTCATCCGCGGCGTGCAGAAGGGCAGGGTCACAACCTCGCTCAGTCCCTCGGCGGTGAGCAGCGTGCGCGTCTTGCGCATCCAGCGCAGCAGCGGGTCGTCCGCCCCCGCGCCCATGCGCACGGCCGGCAGCGTCGCCGGAATGTTGTCGTATCCGTGGATCCGCGCCAGCTCCTCGACGATATCGGCCTCGCGCGTCAGGTCGAAGCGAAATGACGGCGCGGACACGTCCAGGGCCGCGGCCGTCGCGGCCTTGACCTCGATACCGAGAGATTCGAGGATCCCGCGGATGCGGTCCGGTGCCAGCTCCACTCCCAGGGCGCGCTGGACGCTGGCGTAACGCAGTGTGATCTCGGCCGGCGTGCGCGCGCCCGGATAGGCGTCGGCGTAGCCCGGCACCACCCGTGCCTCGCCCAGGGCTTCCCACAGCGCCACCGCCCGGTCCATGGCGTAGCGCGTCCCTCGCGGATCCACGCCGCGCTCGAAGCGATGGGACGCCTCGGTGTGCATGCCCATGCGTTTGGCCGTGCGCCGGATGGTCAGCGGATCGAAGTGGGCGCTCTCCAGCAGCACGGACTCGGTGTCGTCGGTCACCTCCGAGCCCGCCCCGCCCATGACGCCGGCCAGGGCGGCGGGCGTGTCGCCGTCGCAGATGAGCAGGTCGTCGGGATGGAGCGCGCGCTCCGAGCCGTCCAGGGTCGTGAGGGTGCGCGACGCGCCGGCGGTGCGCACCACGATCCGTCGGCTGGTAATCTGGCTGGCGTCGAAGGCGTGGAGCGGCTGGCCGGTCTCCAGCATCACGTAGTTGGTGACGTCGACGATGTGGTTGATGGAGCGGATGCCGCAGGCTTCGAGGCGGAAGCGCAGCCACGGCGGCGAAGGCGCCGGCCGCAGGCCCTCGATGAGCCGCGCCGAATAGCGCGGACACAGGTCGGCATCGACGATCTCCACCGCCACCGGCAGCTCCGCCGGGTGTTGGCGCAGATGGTCGGGAATGACCGGGGCCTTGACCCGGCCGCCGGTGAGGGCGGCGATTTCCCGGGCCATTCCCAGGATGCTCAGGCAGTCGCCGCGGTTGGGCGTCACGCCCACCTCCAGCATCCAGTCGTCCATGCCCAGGTACGCGTGCACGGGCTCGCCCTCGGGGGCGTCCGCGGGCAGTTCCATGATGCCCTGGTGGTCGTCGGAAAATCCCAGTTCCCGCTCGGAGCAGAGCATGCCCTGGGAAGGAACGCCCCGGATGGCGCGCTGCTCGATGGCCTGTCCCGACGGCAGCACCGAGCCCGCCCGCAGAAACGCGGTCTTCATGCCCGCGCGGACGTTGGGCGCGCCGCATACGACGTGCAGCGGCGTGCCGTTGTCGTGGACCGCGCACACAGACAGCCGGTCGGCGTTGGGGTGCGGCTCTACCTGCTTCACCTCGACGATGACCGCCCCGACGTCCGGCGCCAGCGGCCGCACCGCCTCCACCTCGAGTCCCGCGTGGGTGAGACGGTCGGCGACTTCGTCAGGTCCGAGGCCGCCCGCGTCCGCGGGCAACTCCAGCATCTCCATCAGCCAGTTGTAGGTCAGCTTCATGATCTTGGAACCAGGGGCCGCGGCGCGGCCGATGAGGGCTCCTACAGGGGGAACTGTCTCAGAAAACGAATGTCGTTCTGGAAGAACAGGCGGATGTCGTCCATGCCGTACTTCAGCATGGCGATGCGCTCCACTCCCATGCCGAAGGCAAAGCCCGAGTACGCCTCGGTGTCGTAGCCGACGAACTCGAAGACGTTGGGGTCGATCATGCCCGACCCCAGGATCTCCAGCCAGCCCGAGCCGCGGCAGACCCGACAGGAGTCCTGGGCGCCGCGGCACAGGATGCAGCCGATGTCGACCTCGGCGCTGGGCTCGGTGAACGGAAAGAAGCTCGGACGGAAGCGCACGCGCACGTCCCCTTCGAAAATCTCTTCCAGGAAATGGGTGAGCACGCCCTTGAGGTCCGCGAAGGTGATGTTTCGGTCCACCATGAAGCCCTCCACCTGGTGGAACACGGGCGAATGGGTGGCGTCGTCGTCGTGGCGGTAGACGGCTCCGGGCGCGATGATCTGGAGCGGCGGACGGCGCGTCTCCATGACCCGGATCTGCACCGGCGACGTGTGGGTGCGGAGCACGTGGTTCTCGGACACGAAGAAGGTGTCCTGCATGTCCCGCGCCGGGTGGTCCCGGGGAATGTTGAGGGCTTCGAAGTTGTGGTAGTCGTCCTCCACGTCCGGTCCCCGCGCGATCTCGAACCCCATGCCGGTGAAGACGTCGATGATCTCGTCGGTCACCCGGGTCAAGGGGTGAATCCGGCCCCGCTCCAGGCGGTTGCCGGGCAAGGTCACATCGAGCCGGGGTCCTCCCTCGCGCGTGCTCTCCCGCTGGCGCCGCAGCTCGGCAAGGCGCGTTTCGAGCAGGGTCTCGACTTCTCCCCTGCGCCGGTTCAGTTCGGCGCCGGCGCTCGGCCGTTCCTCGGCCGGAAGCTCCCGCAGCCCGCGCAGCAGCGCGGTCAGCTTGCCGCCCTTGCGGCCGAGGTAGTCGACGCGAATCTGCTCCACGTCCTGTTCCGACGCGCAACTCGCCACGCGACCGGTCACTTCCTCGTGGAGCCTTTCCAGGATCTCGATCATCGGCGGCACCGGGTGTCAGGCTTCAGGAGCCCTCCCCGGGTCGGTGTCGAGGGCATGCCCCCGATCGGTGTCGAGGGCAAGCCTGGCACGCTGGGCGAGCTGGTCGAACACGTGCGCGTCGGTGGCCGCGAGATCCGCCAGGATCTTCCGGTCCAGAGCCACGCCGGCGAGCTTGAGGCCGTGAATGAGGCGGCTGTAGGACAGTCCGTTGACTCGCGCGCCGGCGCTGATGCGGATGTTCCACAGGCCCCGGAACACGCGTTTGCGCACCCGCCGGTCCCGGTAGGCGTAGGCCAGTCCGCGCTCGACGGTTTCCCTGGCGGTGCGGTAGAGCCGCCGGCGCCCGCCGACGTACCCCTTCGCCAGCTTCATGATCTTCTTGCGGCGCCGGCGTGAGGCCGGTCCGCCTTTGACTCTAGGCATCGCGTGTGCTCCTTGAACGAACGTCAACCGAGGCGTCGGCGGGCAATCGCCGCCCGCGTGCGCCTCGGCTCAACAAATGGTCTGTCTGTGGATTCCGGTGTCTGCCCGTACCCGGACGGCGAGTCGCTCCTACAGATACGGAATGAGGCGCCGCATGCTCTTGGTCTCGTAGCCCGACACCGAAGCGGCCTGTCTCAGGCGGCGCTTCCGCTTGCGGCTCTTGGTGGACAGGATATGGCTCGTGAAACCACGCCGCCGCATGATCTTGCCGCTCTTGCTGACCTTGAACCGCTTGGCGGCTCCCCTGTTCGTCTTTATCTTAGGCATCCCTGGTTTCCTCGTCCCATTCCATATTCGTCTTATGCGCTCGTCTTCGGCGTCAACAGCATGGCCATGCTGCGCCCTTCGAGCTTGGGCGACACGTCCAGCTTGGCCATGTCCTGGACCTCGTCGAAGACTCCGTTGAGCATCGCCCGGCCCAGCTCCGGATGTGTGATCTCGCGGCCACGGAAGAAGACCGACACCTTGACCCGTTGTCCCCGTTCCAGGAAGCGCCGGATGTTGCGCACCTTGAACTCCAGGTCGTGTGAGTTCGTTCGCGCTCCCATCTTGACTTCCTTGACGGCGACAAAGGTGGCGTTGCGTTTCGCTTCCTGCGTCTTCTTCTTCTGCAGGTAGCGGTACTTCCCGTAGTCCATCAGGCGGCAGACCGGGGGCTGTGCGTCCGGTGCCACCTCCACCAAGTCCAGCTCCCGTTGCTCCGCGATGCCCAAGGCTTCGTGCAACGGCATGACCCCGAGCTGTGTGCTTTCGTCGTCGATGACGCGAACCTCGCGTGCCCGGATCTGCTGGTTGATTCTCGTAGGCCGCGCTATAAAGCACCTCCTGAATACAGACACCAATTCATTGGACCGCCTCCGTCTCTCGGCTCAGGTCTTCCCGGAGCCGCTCGGCAAAGGCGTCCACCGACATGGGCGGAAGATTTTCGCCGCCCCGTTTCCGCGCCGACAGCGTGCCGTTCTGCACTTCCTTGTCGCCGATGACCAGCGCGTAGGGGATCTTGGCCACCTGGGCCTCGCGGATCTTGAACCCCAGCTTCTCGTTGCGCTCATCCAGTTCCACGCGCCAACCCTCGGCCCGCAAGCGGCCGCATACGTCGGTGGCGTACGGCAACTGCTGATCCGTCACCGTGACGACGCGCGCTTGCTCCGGTGCCAGCCACAGAGGGAACGCGCCCCCGGTGTGCTCGATCAACACGGCCATGAAACGTTCGATGGAGCCGAGAATGGCCCGGTGGATCATCACGGGCCGTTCATCCGTCCCGGAGGCCGAGACGAAGCCGAGGTCGAACCGTTCCGGCATGGAGAAGTCGAGTTGGACCGTGCCGAGCTGCCAGCCGCGCTTCATCGCGTCTTTGACGACGAAGTCGATCTTCGGGCCATAGAAGGCACCGTCACCTGCGTTGATCTCATACGCTGCGTTCCGCTTCTCCAGCGATGCGGCCAGTGCCGCCTCGGCACGGTCCCAAGTCTCCAGGGCGCCCAGATACTGGTCCGGCCTGGTGGAGAGGTAGATCTCCAGATCCTGGAAGTTGAACCTATGATATACCTCGCGAAGCATGTCAAGCAGCGAGTCGATCTCTCCCTCGATCTGTGCCGGAGCGCAGAAGATGTGGGCGTCGTCCTGCGCGAAGCTGCGCACTCGCGTGAGCCCGGCGGTCACGCCCGACTTCTCGTAGCGGTGCAGCCGCCCGAAGTCCGCCAGCCGGATGGGCAGTTCGCGATACGAGCGCTTCTTCGACGCGTAGATGAACGTGTGGCTCGGACAGTTCATGGGCTTCACCCCGAATTCGCGTTCTTCGACGTGGGTGAAGTACATGTTGTCCTTGTAGTGCTCGTAGTGGCCGGAACGGTGCCACAGGCCCGCGTCGAAGATCTGCGGCGTGATCACCTCCTCGTAGCCGTAGCGCCGGTAGAGGCCGCGCATGTACTCCACCAGGGCGTTGTAGACGAAGGCGCCCTTGGGGTGAAAGAACGGACTCGCCGGCGCCGCCGGGTGGAAGCTGAAGAGGTCCAGCTCCTTGCCGAGCTTGCGGTGGTCGCGCTTGCGCGCCTCCTCCAGGAGCGCCAGGTGCTCCTTCAACTGCTTGCGGGTGGGGAACGAGGTACCGTAGATGCGCTGTAGCATCTCGTTGCGCTCGTCGCCGCGCCAGTAGGCTCCGGCCACCGAGGTGAGCTTGAAGGCCTGGATGAAGCCGGTGCGGGGCAAGTGGGGGCCGCGGCACAGGTCGACCCAGTCGCCCTGGCGGTAGAGCGACACGGTTTCGTCGGGGATGTCCGAGATGATCTCGACCTTGTAGTCCTCGCCCATGCGGCGGAACAACTCGACGGCCTCGTCCCGGGGCACTTCCTCGCGCGCGATGGACAGGTCCTGCCCGGCCAGCTCGCGCATCCGTTCCTCGATCTTCTCCAGCTCCTCGGGCGTGAACGGCTTGTCGCGCTTGAAGTCGTAGTAGAATCCGTCCTGGGTGGTGGGGCCGATGGTCACCTGGGTGCCGGGAAACAGGCTCTGCACCGCCTGGGCCATGAGATGTGCCGTGGAGTGGCGCAGCACGTCGATACCCTCGGGACTGTCGAGGGCGATCCACTCGACGTCGCAACTGTGCGCCAGGGGCCGCGCGAGGTCCACGGCCCTGCCGTCGACGCTGGCCGCGACGATGCGCCTGTCCGAGGGCATGCCGCCGACGTCGCCGGCGTGCGTGCCCGCGCTCACCTGGAGGGTTTCACCCCCCGGTACATTGATCTGAATCTTCTCCATGCCGGTGGCCTGTTCGCGGTCGTCTGGCTCGCGGAAAACGGCTGGTAAAAGCCGGTGCAGGGAGTGGACGGCCTAGTGTCGTGTCCCGTAAATACCTGGCATAATTTGCTGGTCTTTTTCGCCGTCGGCTGCGTTGCTCTTCCTCGCGTGGTGCCCGCCACTGCTTGTCATCGCGCCTTGCCGACGACGAAAAATCCTGCGCAACTCATGCCAGGAATTTACGGGACACGACACTAGGAATGGGATGGTAGGCACGGGCGGGATTGAACCGCCGACCTCTTCCGCGTCAAGGAAGCGCTCTCCCACTGAGCTACGTGCCTCGATGCACCTCCGCAAAGGTCTGTTTTTATTACCAAAATAATGGGGTTTCTGTCAATGCCGCCAAGCCGCGGCGAGTTTCTTGAGCTGTCCCGACACCTTGGCGCTCACCAGCGCGGTGACGCGCACGTCGCGCTCGCCGTATTCTTCCGTGAGGATCCGTCCGCGCGCCCGGAGGAAGGGAATGATGGCGCTCTCGGACTGGGGCAGCGTGAGCTGGATGCGCTGCTTGTCCCGGTCCAGCACGCGGCCGATTGCGTCCAGCAGGTGCTCGATGCCGGCGCCGGTGCGGGCGGAGATCGGACACACGCCCTCGTTGCCGCCGGCGGGGTAGGCGGGCACGTTTTCGGCCACGTCTATCTTGTTGGGCACGATGAGCCGGGGGGTCTCGGCCGCGCCGATGTCCTCGAGCACCGAGTCGACGATGGCGAGCTGCTGGTCGGCGAGGGGGCTCGTGGGATCCAGCACGCACAGCAGCAGGTCCGCCTGGTGGACCTCTTCCAGCGTCGCCTTGAACGCGTCCACCAGCGCGTGGGGAATCTTGTTGATGAAGCCCACCGTGTCCACCAGCATGACGCGTTCGCCGTTGGGCAGACGCAGCGCGCGCGTGCGCGGGTCGAGAGTGGCGAAGAGCTTGTCCTCGGCCAGCACGCCCGCGCGGGTGAGGTGGTTCATCAGCGTGGACTTGCCGGAGTTGGTATAGCCCACCAGCGCCACCGTGGGGTAGGGGATGGCCTCGCGCTCCTTGCGCTGCAGCGCGCGGGTGTTGGCGACGCCATCGAGCCGCCGCTTGAGCCGGCGGATGCGTTCGCGGATGCGCCGGCGGTCCACCTCGAGCTGGGTCTCGCCCGGTCCGCGCGTGCCGATGCCGCCCCCGAGCCGGGACAGGTGGGACCACAGGCGGGTGAGCCGGGGCAGCAGGTACTCGAGCTGCGCCAGCTCCACTTGCAGCTTGCCCTCGCGGCTCTGGGCGCGCAGCGCGAAGATGTCCAGGATGAGCTGGGTGCGATCCACGACCCGGAGGTTCAGGGCCGTTTCCAGGTTGCGCTGCTGCGCCGGGGAAAGGTCGTTGTCGACGATGACGAGGTCGGCGTGGTGCTCCTCCACGAACGCCCGGATTTCTTCCACCTTGCCCGAGCCCACCAGGGTGGCGCTGCGTACGCGTCCCGAATGCTGACTGAACACCTCGATGACGCGGGCGCCCGCGCTGGCGGCCAGGCTGTGCAGCTCTTCGAGGCTGTCCTCGAGTGCGACGTCCGTGGCCGAGGCCGGCGTCTCCACGCCCACCAGCACCGCGCGCTCGGTCTCGCCGCCCGAAGGGCCGCATTGCCCGTTGACTCCCTCGATCATCCCCGCGCTGCCTCCGTCATTCCCGCTCCGGAACGTCATTCCCGCGGGTGTGTCAAAACTCCGCTTGGCCCCGAACCGGCACCGCCCTACGAGACGTCATTCCCGCGAAAGCGGGAATCCAGGGGTGGCGAGGCGGGGAAACGCCGCTGTAGTGCCTCACCACCGCCCCTGGATTCCCGCTTCCGCGGGAATGACGTCCGGGGGGTTCCCGTCGGACGAACTGATACAGCTTGGTTTCCGGTCCGCGTGACATCGGTCACCCGGTCCTGGCCCGGATGCGGGCGCCGAACTTCCGGTATACGGTATCCAACAGCGTTTTCGATGGGTTGATGCGGAAGTCGGCGGGGCCGATGACCTTGGTCTCGCGCGCCGCGTTGGTCACGTGGAGGTAGACCGAAGCCGGACCCTGCTCCCGGATGATGAGGTCGTGGAACGCGTGCAGTTCCTGGCGGCTTACCTCCTCCAGAAGGAAGTGCACCTCGCGCGGCATGGCCCGTGACGGCGCCGGAATGGCCTGGGCGCACGCCTCTTCCAGCGAGAGGATGTCGTTGGCGATGAGCGTGACCCGTTCCTCGCCGACATCGAGCCGGCCGTTGATGCGCACCGGATCGTCGCGGCCGATGGTTTCGGCCGCCAGCCGGTACGTGTCCGGCCACGCGATGGTATCCACGAACCCGGTCTTGTCCTCCAGGTTGAAGTTGGCGTAGCGATCGCCCTTCTTCGTGTTCTTGAGCTTGAGGGCGGTCACCACCCCCACCATGGTGACCTCACCGTTGGCGTGGCCCCGCACCCGGTTGGCCGGCAACACCTGAAGCCGTTTCAGCGACTCCTCGAAGCGGTCCAGCGGATGCCCGGTGATGTAGAAGCCCAGGGTTTCCTTCTCGAAGGCCAGGAGCTGTCCGCCGCTCCATTCCTCCACCGACTCGTAAGCGTCCATGGGGTCCTTGGCCGGGGCCTCGAGCAGGTCGAACATGCCGAACTGCGAGCTGTCCCGGTCTCGCTGGGACGACTGGCCGGTCTTCAGCGCATCGTCCAGCGCGGTCATGAGGCGCGCGCGGTAGACGCCGGTGGAGTCGAAGGCGCCGCACTTGACGAGGCTCTCCACCACGCGGCGATTGACCACTTTCAAGTCCACGCGCCGGCAGAAGTCGAACAGCGACTCGAACGGTCCGGTATGCTCGCGGGTCTCCCGGATGCCTTCGACGGCCTTTTCGCCGACGTTCTTGACCGCCGAGAGGCCGAAGCGGATGCGCTCGCCCACCACGGTGAAACGCGCCCCGCCCTCGTTGACGTCCGGTGGCAGCACCTCGACCCCTTGCTCACGGCACTCGGCCAGGTTCTTGATGACCTTGTCGGTGTCGCCCATCTCGGAGCTCATCAGCGCCGCCATGAACTCCACCGGGTAGTGGGTCTTGAGCCAGGCCGTGTGGTAGGAGACCAGCGCGTACGCGGCGGAGTGGGACCGGTTGAAGCCGTAACGGGCGAAGGTCTCCATCTGGTCGAAGATTGCGGTGGCGTGCTCTTCGCGGATGCCGTTCTCCCGCGCCCCGCCCATGAACCGCTCCCGCTGGCTGGCCATCTCCACGGGGTCCTTCTTGCCCATGGCGCGGCGCAGGATGTCGGCTTCTCCCAGGCTGTAGCGGGCCATGGTCTGGGCGATCTGCATGACCTGCTCCTGGTACACGATCACTCCGTACGTATCCTTCAGGATGGGTGCCAGTGCCGGGTGCAGGTAGGAAACCTTCTCCTTGCCGCTCTTGCGCTTGATGAACTCCTCCGCCATGCCGCTGTCGAGCGGTCCCGGGCGGTAGAGGGCGAGGATGGCCACGAGGTCCTCGAAGCAATTGGGCTTGATGCGCACGGTCATCTCGCGGATGCCCGTGCTTTCCAACTGGAAGATGCCGGTGGTGTTGCCGCTGCCGAGCAGGCGATAGGCTTCCGGGTCGTCCAGGGACACGGTGTCGATGTCGGGCGCGGTGCCGCGGCTCTGCCGCACCAGGTCCAGGCAGTCGTGGATGAGGGTCAGGGTCTTGAGCCCCAGGAAGTCGAACTTGACCAGGCCGATCTTCTCCACGCTCGACATGTCGTACTGGGTGACGATGCCCCCGTCCCGGTCCATGTAGAGGGGCAGGTAGTCCACCAGGGGCCGGTTGGAGATGACCACGCCGGCGGCGTGGGTGGAAGAGTGCCGGGTGAGGCCCTCCAGGCGCAGGGCGTGGTTGAGGAGGCCGGCCACCCGGGGGTCTTCGTCCGCCAGTTGGTTGAGCCGCGGCTCCTGCTTGAGGGCATCGGTGAGCGAGCAGTCGAAGCCCTGCCGGGACGCGGGCACGAGCTTGGCGATGGCGTCGGTCTCGGCGAACGACAGGCCCACGGCGCGGCCCACGTCGCGGATGGCGGCCTTGGCCTTGAGGGTCCCGAAGGTGGTGATCTGCGCCACCTTGTCGGCGCCGTACTTGTCCTTGACGTACTGGATGACCCGGTCCCGGCCACGGATGCAGAAGTCCACGTCGATGTCCGGCATGGAACGCCGCTCCGGATTGAGGAAGCGCTCGAACAGCAGGTTGTGGCGGATCGGGTCGAGGTCGGTGATGCGCAGGGCGTAGGCCACCAGGCTCCCGGCCGCCGAGCCGCGGCCCGGCCCCACCGGGATGCCCTCGTCCTTGGCGTGGTTGATGAAGTCCGCCACGATCAGGAAGTAGCCCGGGAACTGCATGCTCTTGATGACGCCCAGCTCGAATTCGAGCCGCTCCCGGTAGGCGTCGCGGTCCACGTCGCCGGCGCCCTTGAGGCGCTCGTCGAGCCCCTGGCGGGCGCGCGCGTCGAGGTAGTCGTCGAGGCTCTCGGCGCCGGGCGCCTCGTAGTTGGGAAAGTGGTACTTGCCGAACTCGATCTCCACCTCGCAGCGTTCCGCGATGGCGACGCTCTGGTCCACCGCGTCCGGCAGGTGCGCGAACCCCTCCAGCATCTGGTCGGTGGACTTGAGGAACAGCTCCTCGGTATCCATCTTCATCCGGTTGGGGTCGTTGTGCCCCTTGCCGGTCTGGATGCACAGCAGGATGTCGTGCGCGTGCGCGTCCTCGGGGTCGAGGTAGTGGCAGTCGTTGGTGGCGACGATGGGCAGGGAGAGGTCCTTGCCCAGCTCGACGATGCCGGCGTTGACCTTCTCCTGGAGCGGCAGCTTGTTGTCCTGTGCCTCCAGGTAGTAGCGGTCGTCGAAGATGGTACGGTAGGCCTCGGCCACTTTCCTGGCCTGCTCCATGGAACCCAGCGTGATGGCCTTGGCCATCTCGCCGCTCAGGCAGCCGCTCAGGGCGATGATGCCGGCGTTGAATTCCCGCAGGAGCTCCTTGTCGACGCGCGGCTTGTAGTAGAAGCCCTCGGTGAAGCCTTGCGTGACCAGTTTGCAAAGGTTGCGGTAGCCGTCGTTGTTCATGGCCAGCAGGATCAGGTGGTGGTTGTGCTCCCTGTTGCCCCGGTCCACTCCCTGGCGCTCGTAGCGGCTCCCCGGCGCCACGTAGACCTCGCAGCCGAGGATCGGCCTGATGCCCGCGTCCACCGCCTTGCGGTAGAACTCCACGGCGCCGAACATGTTGCCGTGATCGGTCATGGCGATGGCCGGCTGCCCCATGCTCTTGGCCCGCTCGATCAGCGGGTCGATCTTGTTGGCGCCGTCGAGCAGGCTGTACTGGGTGTGGCAATGAAGGTGTACGAAGCTGTGCTGGCTCATGAAACTACGTCCTCGGAAGTCCAAGGTTCACGCCGTGGGTCTTGGTTGTCAATGGCCCGTCGGCCTCCGCATCACTCCCATTCGATGGTGGCGGGTGGCTTGGACGAGACGTCGTAGACCACCCGGTTGATGCCGCGCACCTCGTTGATGATGCGGTTGGAGATGCGCCCGAGAAGGTCGGACGGCAGCGCCACCCAGTCGGCGGTCATGCCGTCCTGGCTGTCCACGGCGCGGATGGCGGCGACGTTCTCGTAGGTGCGCTCGTCCCCCATGACGCCCACGGTGCGGATGGGCAGCAGGATGGCGAAGGACTGCCAGATGCGCTCGTAGAGACCGGCGTTGCGCACTTCCTCCACCACGATGGCGTCCGCGGCCCGGAGGATGTCCAGGCGTTCCTCCGTGACGTCGCCGAGGATGCGGATGGCCAGTCCCGGTCCGGGAAAGGGCTGCCGGTAGATCCACCGGTCCGGCAGGCCCAGCTCGTGGCCCAGGACGCGCACCTCGTCCTTGAACAGTTCCCGCAGCGGCTCCACCAGCTCGAATTTCATGTTCTTGGGCAGTCCGCCGACGTTGTGGTGGCTCTTGATGAGGGCGGACGGGCCGGCGTGGGACACGGACTCGATGACGTCCGGGTAGAGGGTGCCCTGGCACAGGAACGGGAAGTCGCCGAGCTTGTGCGTCTCCTCCTCGAACACGCGGATGAAGAGGTTGCCGATGCGCTTGCGCTTCTCCTCGGGGTCATCCACTCCCTTGAGCACGTCGAGGAACCGGCGCGACGCGTCGACGTAGCGGAAGCCCGTGCCGAAACGCTCTCCCATGACCTGCGATACGGTTTCCGGCTCGCCCTGCCGCAGCAGCCCGTTGTTGACGAACACGCACACGAGCCGGTCGCCGATGGCGCGGTGCACCAGGGTGGCGGCCACCGACGAGTCGACGCCGCCGCTCAAGCCGCACAGCACGCGCGCGTCGCCCACCTGCGACCGGATGCGCTCCACCGCGGCGCTGGCGAAGTGCTCCATGTCCCAGTCGGCCGCGCACCCGCAGATGCGCAACAGGAAGTTGTCCAGGATGGTCCGGCCGTTCCGGGTGTGCACCACCTCGGGATGGAACTGGAGGCCGTAGAAGCGCCGCCGGTCGTCGGCGAACGCGGCGATGGGAGAGTTGCCGGTGTGCGCCAGCACCGACCACCCTTGGGGCAGCGCCGTCATGCGGTCACCGTGGCTCATCCACACGCTCTGAGCGGCGTCCCGGTCGAGCCCGGCGAAGAGGTCGGTGGTGTCGTCGATGGTGAGGTCGGCGAGGCCGTACTCGCGCTCCGAGGCCTCGGCCACGCCGCCCCCCATGGCCTGGTTGATGAGCCCCATGCCGTAGCAGATGCCGAGAAACGGCACCGGCAGGCGGAACAGCTCCGGGCCCACCCGCGGCGCGTCGCTGCCGTACACGCTGGCGGGACCGCCCGACAGGATGATGCCGGCGGGTTCCAGGCGCCGCAGCTTTTCGACCGCGGTATCGAAGGGGTGTATCTCGCAATACACGCGCGCCTCGCGCACGCGGCGGGCGATGAGCTGAGTGTACTGCGATCCGAAGTCCAGGACGACGATCATTCTCGGCGGTAGTTGGGCGCTTCGTTGGTGATGAACACGTCGTGCACGTGACCCTCGGTTAGGCCCGCGGCCGTGATCTGCATAAAGCGGGCCTTGCTCTGCAGCTCCTCGATGGTGGAGCAGCCGACGTAGCCCATGCCCGCGCGGATGCCGCCGATGAGCTGGTAGACGTTGGCGGCCAGTGGACCGCGGTAGGGCACCTGCCCCTCGACGCCCTCGGGCACCAGTTTCACTTCTTCCTCGATGTCGTCCTGGGCGTAGCGGTCCTTGCTGCCTTCGCGCATGGCGCCGATGGAGCCCATGCCGCGGTAGACCTTGTAGGTGCGCCCCTGGTAGAGCACGGTCTCTCCCGGGCTTTCCTCGCAGCCGCCGAACAGCGTGCCGATCATGACGGAGCTGGCGCCCGCCGCCAGCGCCTTGGTGACGTCGCCGGAGTACTTGATGCCGCCGTCCGACACCAGGGGAACACCGGTGCGTGCGCCTACTCGCGCGCAGTCGGCGATGGCGCTGAGCTGGGGCACGCCCACCCCGGAAACCACCCGGGTGGTGCAGATGGAGCCGGGTCCGACGCCCACCTTGACGCCGTTGGCCCCCGCGTCGATGAGTGCCTGGGTGCCCTGGGCCGTGGCCACGTTGCCGGCGACCATGTCCAACTCCGGATAGTCGCTGCGAATCTGTCGCACCGTCTCCAGCACCTTGGCGGCGTGGCCGTGGGCCGTGTCCACCGCGATGACGTCGACGCCGGCGCGCACCAGCGTCTCGACACGTTCCTCCCGGTCCAGCCCCACGCCCACCGCGGCTCCCACGCGCAGATGCCCGCGGTCGTCCTTGCAGGCCATGGGATGGCGGGTCTTCTTCTCGATGTCCTTGACCGTGATCAGCCCCTTCAGGCGAAAGTGATCGTCCACCACCAGCAGCTTTTCGATGCGGTGCTGATGCAGCAGCTCCTGGGCCTCGTCGAGGTCGACGCCGTCCTGCACGGTGACCAGGTTCTCCTTGGTCATCAGGTCGTCGACGCAGCGCTCCAGGTTCTTTTCGAAGCGCAGGTCACGGTTGGTCAGGATGCCCACCAGCCGGCCGCCCAGCGTCACCGGCAGGCCCGATATGCCGTGCTGGTCCATCAGTTCGCGCGCCTCGGCGATCTTCTGGTGCGGGTTCACGGTCACCGGGTCGAGGATCATGCCGCTCTCGAACTTCTTGACCTTCTCCACCTCCTTGGCCTGAGCCGCGGGCGGCATGTTGCGGTGGATGAAGCCCATGCCGCCCTCCTGGGCCATGGCGATGGCCGTGCGCGCCTCGGTCACCGTGTCCATGGCCGCGCTCAGGAGCGGGATGTTGAGCCGGATGCGTTCGGTCAAGCGCGTCGAAACGTTCGCGTCACGCGGCAGGACCGACGACTCCGCGGGCACCAACAGCACGTCGTCGAACGTGAGTCCTACGGGCAAGATCTCTTGGTCGAGCATCCTTCACCTCGGTCCGGACGGTACGAAAACGGTACAAAAAAAGCCCAGACTTCCGCCTGGGCTTACCGTGGATTTCGCTTGGCTGATCTCCATGTTTTCTCCTAGCAAGATTCCCGTACCGTGGCAAGTTTAAGTTCCCGCCGGAGGCACCGATCGTATCTACAGACGATGCTTTCAAGGATCTACGGCGCGGCGCTCCACGGGATCGACGCCCTCAGGGTGGCGGTGGAGGTCGACATCGCTTCAGGACTGCCCGAAACGTTCATGGTAGGGCGGCCCCAGGGCGCGGTGCGCGAGAGCAAGGTGCGCATTCGCGCGGCGTTGCGGAACTGCGGGTACCCGTTTCCCTACCAGCGCATCACCATCAACCTGGCCCCGGCGGACGTCCGCAAGGAAGGTTCGGGCTATGACTTGCCCATGGCGGTGGGCATCGCCGCGGCCCAGGGCGCCGTGGTTTCCTCGCGCCTCGGCGACTGCCTGATGGTGGGCGAGCTGTCGCTGGACGGCGCCGTCAAGCCGGTGCGCGGCGCGCTGTCCATCGCCGCCGCCGTGAAGCGCGAGGGCCTCGCGGGGCTGATCCTGCCCCGAGCCAACGGCGCCGAGGCCGCGGTGGTCCAGGACATCGAGGTCTACGGCGTGGAGAGCCTGGCCGAAGTGGTGGATTTCCTGAACGGGGATCGGGAGATCGAGCCCATGCGCGTGGACCTGGCGCGGCTCTTTCACAGCCACTCGGTGCACGACGCCGACCTGAGCGACGTGCGCGGCCAGCCCCACGTCAAGCGCGCGCTGGAGGTGGCGGCCGCGGGGAGCCACAACGTCCTGCTCATGGGGCCACCGGGCTCCGGCAAGACCATGCTCGCCAAGCGGCTCGCCACCGTCCTGCCGGACCTCACCCTGCCGGAGGCCCTGGAGACCACCAAGATCCACAGCGTGGCGGGGGTGCTCAACGGGCGCTCGCTGGTGGCCGTGCGCCCGTTCCGGGCGCCGCACCACACCATCTCCGACGCGGGGCTCGTGGGCGGTGGCACCGTGCCCAAGCCCGGCGAGGTTTCGCTGGCGCACAACGGCGTGCTCTTCCTCGACGAGGCGCCGGAGTTCCGCCGCAACGTCCTGGAGGTCCTGCGCCAGCCTTTGGAGGACGGCCGTATCACCTTGGCGCGTGCCGCCGGCTCCATCGACTACCCGGCGAGCTTCATGCTCGTGGCGGCCATGAATCCGTGTCCCTGCGGCTTCTTCGCCGACCCGCAGAAGGAGTGCCGCTGCACGCCCATGCAGATCGCCCGCTACCGCTCACGGGTCTCGGGGCCTCTGCTCGACCGTATCGACATCCAGGTGGAGGTTCCGGCGGTGGCCTACGAAGCCCTCGCTTCGCGGGCGCCGGGCGAGCCTTCCGAGGCCGTGCGCGACCGGGTCAACCAGGCCCGCAGGGTCCAGGTGGAGCGTTTCGGGGAGCGCGGAATCCACGCCAACGCGCACATGAGCGCGCGCGACGTCCGGCGATATTGCCGCGTGGACGCCGCGGCCGAACAGCTCCTGGAGAACGCCATCAACCGCCTCGGCCTGAGCGCCCGCGCCTACGTGCGCATCCTCAAGGTCGGCCGCACCATCGCCGACCTCGCCGGCACCGAGACCATCCAGTCCGCGCACGTCGCCGAAGCCATCCAATACCGCAGCCTGGACCGCCCGCTGGTGTAAGTCTCACGCGATCTCTGAGACGTGCCGCACACCATGCTGGTCCATGCAGTTCAGCAGCTCTTCCACCAGGCCGCGGGCGACCCTTGGGCCGCGGTAGGGGAAGGCGCTGTGGACCTGGACGAGGGCGCAGCCGCCCGCCTTCATCATGGTGTAGGCGTCGTGGCCGTTGAAGATGCCGCCGTTGCCCACGAGGGTGAGGCGGCCGGCGAGGGCGGCGGTGGCGCCGCGGACCTGGTCCAGGGCCTTGGGGAAGAGCGGGGGGCCGCTGTAGCCGCCCTTGGACGGATCCGGGTTGAAGGCGGGGTCGATGGTGGTGTTGCCGATGATGACGGCATCGGTTTCGGGATCCAGCAACTGCCGGCACATGGCCAACGCGATGTCGCGGAGGATGGGCGGCATGTCCGGGGCGAACTTGGGCCAGATCGGCTTTCGCCGCGCCATGCCGCCGGCCCGTGCCAGCTCGGCGGCTTTCTTCACCAGGCCGCCCAGCAGCTTTTCCAACCGGCTGCCTTCCTGCAGTTCCCGCAGATTCCGGGTGTTGGGCGAGCTGATGCAGATTTCGAAGAAGTCCGCGTACGGATACAGCGTTTCCAGGGAACAAGCGTAGTCCTTGTAGGCGTCGTCGAGGGGCGTTTCCCGAGCCTTGCCGAGGCTGATGCCCAGGGGCACGGGCGGGCGCGGCTGGGCTTCCAGCACTTCCGCCAGGGTCTCCGCGCCGCGGTTGTTGAACCCGAGACGGTTCCACAGCGCGCGGTGGGGGACGTCGCGGAACAGGCGCGGCCGCGGATTGCCGGGTTGGCCGCGGCCGGGGGTGACGGAGCCCACGGTAATGAAGCCGAAGCCCAGGGCCGCCAGCGCGGACGCGGCGATGCCGTTCTTGTCGAACCCCGCGGCCAGGCCGATGGGGTTGCGGAAACGCATGCCGCACAGGGTCTGCTCGAGGCGGGGGTCGGGCGGGGGGTCGCGGCCGGCCAGCACGGATTGCAGCCACGGCCGCGCGTTGGCTTGCCGCAGGAGGCTCAACGCCCCATTGTGCGCGGTCTCGGCATCGATCCGGAACAGCAGGGGCGCGAGCAGCTTCTCGTAAAGCATCGACGGGGGTCAGGAGCCCCGGTGTCCTGCGTCGGAACAGCTCTGCTCAGTCGCCTTCAAAGATCCACTCCAGCAGCGCCATCCGGATGAACATGCCGTTGCCGGCCTGCCGGAAGTACCAGGCGCGCGGGTCGGCGTCCACTTCGGGTGGAATCTCCGTGAGGCGCGGCAGCGGGTGCATGAGCACGGCGTTGGGCTTCATGAGTTCGAGTTGCGCCGGGCCGATGACAAATTGCGAGCGTGCTTCACCGCGGGCCGCCTCCGGGTCCAGGCGCTCCTTCTGGACCCGCGTCCAGTATACCACGTCGCTTTGCGGCAACGCCGCTTCCAGGCGTGATTCCTCGGCGAAGGTCACGCCCTTCTCCTGGAGGTGTTCCTTGATGTCGGCGCCCATGCGCAGGGAGTCCGGCGCGACGAAGAGGATGCGCATCCGGTCGAACTTGGCCAGGAGGTAGGCCAGGGAACGGGCGGTGCGGCCGTTGGCCAGGTCCCCCCCGATGGTCACGGTGAGACCGTCGATGGCGCCCAGGGCCTGGTGGATGGTGTAGAGGTCCAGGAGCGCCTGGGTGGGGTGCTGACCCGCGCCGTCGCCCGCGTTGATGATCGGGACCGAGCTGTACCGGGCGGCGCGTTCCGCCGCGCCGATCTCGTAGTGGCGCAGCGCGATGACGTCCGGGTAGTACTCGCACAGGACGCGGATGGTGTCCTCGATGCTCTCGCCCTTGATGGCGGAGGAGAACTCGCGCGCGTTCTCGGTGGCCACGACGCTCATTCCCAGGTGCTGCGCCGCGGCGCCGAAGGACATGCGCGTGCGCGTGGACGGTTCGTAGAAGACGCTGAACAGCGTCTTGCCGCGATGGAGCTGGGTCAGCGCGAGCTTTTCAGAAGGCGCGGCCATGCGCCGGCGGAACTCGTCCGCGCGGCGAAACAGTCCATCAAGGATCGAGCGGTCGAACTGCTGCGAATACAGGACGTGCCGAATGATGACAGCCCGTTCGTCAGCCCGCCTGATCCAGCGCCTGCTGCGGCAGCGTGGTCTGGGAGCCTACGGGTCCGAGCATGGGACCGGGGGCGAACTCGATCTTGCACCCTGCGAATTCGCCGCTCAGCTTGACTATGCCGCTGTTGACGAGGTGGGTGACGACGGCCTTCAGTTCGTCGGGGGTCTTGGCGTGTTCGCCGACCGCGTTGATGACGTCGAGAAGCGTGAGTGATTGCATCGTGGTTTCCTCATTCGAAGGATGATTTGTCGTTCTATTGACGCAAACCTCGTGCCATAGAGCCTAGTTGCGGTAACGCCTTGAAATGCGGTGATTTTCCGCACTCCCTGGACGTTGCGGGTCGACGGAATCGTCGAAGGTCAACGTTCTCGTCGACGGTTTCGTGCCACCTGATGAGGCGACCAGCGGTTGACGTCGTAGAGGGAAGAACGCGGATGCAAAAAACCCCCGGGGGCCGGTAACGGCTCATTCCCGAGGGGACTGGCTGGTGCGTCAGCAGAACGACGAGTATGTACTACGTAATGGGGTGCCGTGTCAAGAGGCTGACGCTTGGACCCTGTGACGCCTGCTCCTATCGGCGTGCCTTGATCTCCTCGATCAACTGCGGCACGACCTTGAAGACGTCTCCCACGATACCGAAGTCGCACATCTGGAAGATGGGGGCTTCGGCGTCCTTGTTGACGGCGACGATGAGCTTGGAGTCCTTCATGCCGGCGAGATGCTGCACCGCGCCGGAGATGCCGCAGGCGATGTAAAGCTCCGGCTTGACGGTCTTGCCGGTCTGTCCGATCTGAAGGGAGTAGGGGACCCAGCCTGAGTCCACCACGGCGCGGGTGGCGCCCACGGCCCCGTCCAGCAGCTCCGCCAGCTCCCGCAGCATGTCGAAGTTCTCGGCCCCCGCGAGCCCGCGGCCGCCGGCGACGACGACCTTGGCGCCGTCGAGTTGCGGCCCTTCGGCCTTGGCGACGACCTTTTCCTTGAGCCGGACCTTGCACAGCTCGGCGTCGCTCGGCGCGGCCACCTCTTCCACCACCGGGGTCTTGGGGTTCGGGGCGGGATCGAAGGACTTGGGACGCACCAGCAGGAGCTTGACGTCGTCGTGCGCCAGCGTGGCGGTGTTCCAGTAGCTGGCGCCCAGGGCGGGGATCTTGGCCTCCACCGCGCCGTCGGTCAGGGTGAAGTCCGCCACGTCGGTAATGGCGCCGCAGTCGAGGCTGGCGCTCAGGGCCGCGGCCACGTCGCGGCCGCCGTAGCTCGACGCGAACAGCACCATGGCGGGCTTGTGCCGCCGGATCAGGGATTCCACCACGGTGGCGGCGGGCAGGGTCAGGTAGTCGCGGAACACCGGGTCGGGGGAGCGGTAGACCTTGCTCGCGCCGTGCTCGCCCAGCAGTTCCACCGCGTTGTCCGGCGCCGGACCCAGCAGGATCGCCTCGGCGGTGCCCACGGCGGCCGCCTTGGTCACCATTTCCAGCGTCGTCGAGGTGACGGCGTCGTCCACCACCTCGCCATAGACCCAAATCACGTCAGACATCGGGAAGACCTTGCTAAGTGCACACTAAAGGACCTTGGCCTCGGCCAGGAAACCGGCGATGCGCTTGCCCCCATCCCCGTCGTCCTCCACCACCTCGCCGGCCTCGCGCTGGGCCGGCCTGCCCACCTCCAGCACCTTCTCCCGCGCACCCGCCTCGCCGACGTCGCCGGCCGCCAGTCCCAGGTCCGCCGCGGTGTACTGCACGATCTCTTTCCGCTTGGCCGCCATGATGCCCTTGAGCTGCGGGTAGCGGGGCTCGTTGATGCCGCTGGTGACCGTCACCAGCGCGGGCAGGTCGGCCTCCACCACGTCGTAGCCCGACTCGCTCTGGCGCTTCACCGTGAGGGTGTTCCCCTCCACGCTCATCTCGTTGGCGAAGGTCACCGGCGGGACCCCGAGCAGTCGCGCGATCTGGCCGGGCACGATGCCGGAATAGCTGTCGCTGCTTTCCGTGCCGCAGATGATCAGGTCGAAGGGCTTCTTGCCGATGGCCGCGGCCAGGGCCTTGGCGGTCGCCAAGGTGTCCGATCCGGCGAGGGCGTCGTCGAAGATGTGCACCGCGGAGGTGGCGCCCATGGCCAGGGCCGTGCGGACGCCGATGGTGATCTCGTTGAACCCCATGGTCACCAGCGTGACCGTGCCGCCCACCTGCTCCATCAGCCGCAGGGCCTCCTCCACGGCGCTGGCCGCGGCCGGGTCCAGCTCGTGGGCGACGCCCTTGCGGATCATCCGCTTCGTGGCGGGATCGATCTCGATGGTGACGGTGCTGGCGGGAATGATCTTGCCGCAGACCACGATGTCCAAGGGTGCGAACCTCCGGTAAGGGATGTGGGGGCCGGCCGCGCCGGTTTATGACGTGGGTTCGGATGCGACGCCTGGAGCGGGTAGGGGATCCGGTGGGGTCATTCTACCCACTCGGATACCTTCCCCTCCATCACCATGTCCAGGACCTCCTGGCAGTCCTTGAGGGCCTGGTCCACGATCTTGTCGTCCTTGATGTTGGGTACCGCCCGGTTAACCGCGCCGTGGACCGCGGTGATGAAATCCTTCAGGTACTCGTCCAACTCGACGGTATGGGGTGCTTGTGCCATGTTGGAGTCAACCTCAGGCGTAGAGCCGGCCTTCGTTGGGATCCGGGATCTCCAGCCCCATGTCCGTGATGAGCGCGTTGATCTCGGCGGTGTACTCCGCCCGCTGCTGGCGGTTGGTGCGCCGCTTGAGGCCCCAATGACGGTAGCGTTCGGAGCGTTTCGACTCCGACTTGCCGAACATGTCCAGCCCCTTCACGTACCAGTAGTTCACCGCATTCTGGACACGCTCCTTGGACTCGTCGCCCTTCTCGGCCAACTCTCGCGCCAGGTTCGTGCCGAACGAGATGTGGGCCGACTCTTCAAGCTCCATGGTGGGAAGGATCTCGGCAAGAGGCATGTAGCTGCAGTCCTCGAACTCTTCGAGCTGGAAACGGCCCACCCGGTCGATCAGGAAGCCGAAGACGGCGAAGTCTTCCCAGGTGGTGATCTTGCCGCGGAAAGCCTCCACGTAACGCTTCTGGTTCGGCCAGCTCAGCACATAGGAGACGTCCTCGCCGATGTCACCCGCCAGACGGGCCATCTTGCGGTAGTGATCCACCTCTTCGGCCGCCGTGCGCGCCACCACGAGCTGGTACAGCTTCGTGGGCGCCTTTGGCAGCATGTCCTCCAGATAGAGGTGGGGTCCGCCGATCTCGCAGTCGCACTGGATCGCGAGCACCCGTTTCAACAGATCCTGGTACTCCGGATCCATCTTTTCGAAGTCTTTCAATTCGACTTTGTCGGTGAACATGACAGCTCTCCCTTTTGACTTTGCAACTGAATTCGGGTTAGCAGAAGCCTCAATTGAACGCAAGTGGAAGGCAGGCGGCGCAAGACGCTTCAACCCCGCGGAAAGGGTTGAAAACATGTCGGTTAACATACTCAGCAGCGTGACCGTGCCGAAGAACTCGGGACGGGCCGTTACCGTTCTGAAGGGGCAGTGTCTCCGCGTGGCCGGTCGGTCGGTTGTGGACTTCGTGGCCTTCAACCTGCATGACCTCACGGAGCGGTTCGACCAGGCGCGCACCAAGACCAACCAGGCCAAGCTTTTCATCAGCACGGGTGACCAGCTCTTGTCCAAGCTCAACAATCCACTCCTGACCATCGTCGCGGACACGTTCGAGGAGGGGCGGCACGATCTGCAGAAGGGCATGTGCAGCCGCAAGCGCTTCGAGCTGGTGGCGGCGGGACTCGCCCAGCGGAACTTCATCGAAGGGGTGGACCCCAATCCCAAGCGGCCCGAGGACATCCCCACCCACGGGTGCTACGAGAACCTGTCCGATGCGGTGCGCCCGTGGGACATCGCCCCGGTGGACATCCCGAGCCCGTTCAACATCTTCCAGACCATGCGCTTCGACCCGGACACGGGCGCCATCTTCGACACGTTCGTGCGTCCCAAGGACGAGGCCCAAGTGGACTTTCGCGCGGAGATGGACTGCCTGGTGGCGGTCAGCGCCTGCCCGGAATCGGGGCGGGGGCAGGCGATCCGGGTGGAGATCTTCGAAGAGCCGGGCGAGTAGGGACAGGGTGCGGGGGCGGAGAGACACGGCCGCGGGACGCGTAACGTTGGGTGTATGACCATGGACGCACGGGAAGCCTTTCTCATTGCCGGTAAGCACGTCGACGATGCGGAATTGGATGCGCTGTTCGGCGCGCTGCTCCGGGTCCCGTCGGTGCACACCGAACTCATGGAGGCGGACCCGGCGGTGAAGGCGTTTGCCGCCGACGTGGTGGCGCCCAGTCTCGAAGGGCTCACGGGCGTGGCGCCAAGGGTCGACGGCATGGGCAACCTGCTGTGGCGGTGCGGCGGCCCGGGCTCCGATGCGGCGGAAGGCTTGCTCTTTATGGGCTACGCCATGACCTACCCGGCGGGGTCGATGCCCGAGGCGTTCTCCGCGAAGGTCGTTCCGGGCGAGGACTACGGGCTCTCGGGGCCGTGTCTTTGGGGCCGGGGCGGCTGCGAGCAGAAGGCCGCCCTGGCGGCCATGATGGCGGGTGCGGCCGCGGTATGCCGGTCGGGCCTGGCGCTGGCGCGGCCGCTGTCGCTGGCGGTGAGCCTGGCCGGGGAGACCGGGCGGCACCACGCGGCCCGGCACATGCTGGAGGAGGACGGGCTTACGGCCCGTTACGGCATCGTCGGCTTGGGCACCACCAACCGGGTCTGCCTGGGCAACAAGGGCCGCATCGACGTGGACGTGGTGGTGCGCGGCAAGTCCTGCCACAGCAGCACGCCGTGGGCGGGAGTCAACGCGGTGGACGGCGCGCGCGCCGTGCTGGAGCGGCTGGACGGACTGGTGGACGGCATCGCCCATCCGGAGCTGGGTCCGGCGAGTCTGGTGGCCACCCACATCGAGAGCGGTCCCGACATCCTCCACACCATCCAGGACCACTGCCGGCTGACGCTGGACCGGCGGCTCATGCCGGGCGAGGAGCCTGGGGAGGCGTTGGCCGCCATCTCGCGGGCGCTGGCGGACATGGAGCCCTGGCGGGTGGAGGTGACGCAGGGGAACTTCATGTATCCGGCGGATGTGCCGGCAAGCAGCGAGGTGGCCGGGGCGTTGGAGGCGGCGCGCGGGCAGGCGGGAGAGGCCGGGCCGCCGCTTTACTTCCCGGCGGCGCTGGACGCGGGCTACCTGAACGAGAAGGGCATCGAGACCGTCATGTTCGGCCCGGGCGACCTGGCCTTCGCCCACACGGACGCCGAGGTGGTGCCGCTGGGGCAGGTGCGCCGGGCCGCGCGGGTCTACGCCGCGGCGGCGCTGCAACTGCTGGCGTGACTTCGAATGAAAAAGGGACCCTCCCGATGTCCCGCGACATCGAAAGGGTCCCTTCCTCTTGTCCGATGACGGCTTGAGCCGTCGATCCTACTTCTTCATCCAGCCCTTGTTGTTATACCAAGCCAGGGCCCTGTCGTGGAATTCCTTGAACATGATCTGATCCGTCGGCGGGACCTTGGTGTCCTTGGCGATGGACTTGGTCCAGAAAGCCGATTCGATGTAGGCTTCGATGCCCCCCGCGGTCGCCTGACAGCGGTCGGGGATGGACTTCGCTTCCACGACTTCGATCTCGTACATCTTCTTGGCGATGTGCGGCTTGTTGCGCATCACCCTCGTGTAGATATCCAGCACTTCCTCGCCGTTCGCAGGGTCGTTGACAAAGGCGCATCCGCGAATCAGCGTGCCCAACAGGGCAACGGACTTCTCGGGGTTGTCCTTGATGAAGTTCTTGTTCATGGCGAGCTGCAGGAACGCGTATTCCTTGACGAACTGTTCCGCGGCGCCGAGAACGGTCAAGCCCGCGTCGCGCGCGGCCAGCATCTTGCCGAAGGTGAGCGAGCCCACGTCGATCTTGCCGGCCTTGACGCCCGCCAGACGCGCGGACGATCCGCCGACCTTGACCAGACGCACGTCCTTCTCCGGGATGCCCGCGGTCTGCAGCAGCTTGAGGGAGACGTAGACGTTGCCGGACGTGGGCGAGCTGATGCCCACCTTCACCGGCCGCGGCAGGTCCTTGTAGGACTTGACGTGCTTCCCGCCCACGAGCCAGTAGGGCAGGGTGTTCAACTCGGTGCCGACGATGCGGATGTTGCTGCCCGGCCGAATGGCCAGCGCGATGTTGTCATCCGAGCCGAAGAAGGGGAGCTGACCCCGTTCCAGTGCGAGGACCGCGGCGTTCTCACCACCCGAAACCGAGTAAACCCTTGCGTCGTAGCCGATGTCCTTGAAGAAACCCTTGTGGATGGCTACCTGCTCCACCAGCGACGTGGTGGCGTTGGTCTGCGCCACCGGGATGCGGAGTTTCTCCTGTGCCAAAGTCTGCCCGCTCCATAGCAGGCTCGCTCCCAGCAAGGCTGTGGTGATTCCCTTTGCAATGCTCTTGGCCCTCATGTGCTTCCTCCTTCTTGTTTGTTGGTTAAATGGCCTGCTCATCCTGCTCCAGACAAAAGGGGGACCCTTCCGGCGCCTTGCGAGGCATCGGAGGGATCCCCTCTCTGCAACACCTTTTGCTGTGACTTACCCTACTTGTTCATCCACCCCTTGTTGTTGTACCAAGCCAGGGCTCGGTCATAGAACTCGGGGAACATGATGTCCTTGGACGGCGGAATCTTTGTGTCCGCCGGGATGGACTTGCTCCAGACGGCCGACTCGATGAAAGCCTTGATACCGGCCTCCGTGGCTTGGCACCGGCTGGGGATGGAGCCTCCAGCCACCTCGATCTCGTACATCTCCTTGGCGATGTCGTCGGGGTTGCGCATGACCTTCGTCAGGACGTGCATCACCTCTTCCTTGTTCGCGGGGTCGTTGACGAACGCGCATCCGCGGATCAGGGTGCCGAACATGGCCTCGGCCTTCTTCGGCTGGTCCTTGATGTAGTTCTTGTTCATGGCGACCTGAAGGAAGGCGTATTCCTTGACGAACTGGTTCGCCGCGCCGAGGATCGACAGGTTTGCCTTCTTGGCCCGCAGCATCATGCCGAAAGTCAGCGAGCCCACGTCGATCTTGCCGCCCTTGACGCCCGCCAACCGTGCCGACGATCCGCCG
>JAPOPM010000171.1 GCA_026712905.1 Deltaproteobacteria bacterium | reverse complement strand
GAACGCCATACTCCGGCGCTTCCCTATCCCGCCGGTCAAGGTCATGCGCTCAATCTACTCTTCTTGAGCGAAACTGCCACGCGAGGAACCGGATGCCCTAGTGCGGGCACGTCCGGCTCTGTGGGGGGAGGGGATCGGCAACGACCCCTCCTACCCGGCCCCGGTACAGAGGCTTGATTGCCGCCCGCAGGACGGAAGGCAAGCCGCGTAGCAATAATCGGTATGCCGGTACGGCGGCGCTTGTCATCTTGCGGTCGTCCGGTCATTCCAACAGGAAGATGCCGCGGATACGACGGGTGAAGTCCGACCATCCGGCGTGATCGAATTTCGCGAGCTCAAGATGATATGGCGTCGTCCACGACTGCCCAATCTGGCACCCGGAAGAAACAACACTCGTGCCCAACCCGGCGCAAAATACCACTCCCTGCACATTTAGTCGTCGGGGCAGACCACCCGACAGTCGTCTAACGTTCCGGCCGGCACAGTCACCTTGGCGGTTTCCGGAACGCGATCGTTTCCGGGGTTCCCGACCGCTGTCGAGCGGCGTTCATCGTCATGCGCCGCGATCGTGAAGGAATTGGCGTCGACGACCAATGGCAGGTGAAGCGCCCGCCCCGTACGGGAGCGGGCGCTGCCACCCGTCGTCCGGACCGTGCCTGTTCGTTCCGTCCCACTTCGCTCGGTATCAGGCTCCCACAAACACAACTTCCGTGCCGCCGGTCGATTCAGTGCCCTAGGGTGGGTTGAGAAAAATGTAGTGACACATTCTTGCGGGTTGAGCTTTGTTTTATTGATTCGTCGATGTCGCCGGCATACAACGCGGCCATGTTCGTGCGCGACACGACCGCCCTGTGTGCTTCGCGGCCGGCGGCCTCGACGACGTGTACTGACGCCTCGTCAACTTGCGGCGATAGCGGCTCTGCAGAGGCGCCACGCAACTGCGGTGTCGGCTCGCGGCGCTGAGAGAAAGGCTTGCGAAGCATCATGGGTGAGTATAATTTGCCACAATGCAGGACTGGATCCGAAATAAGCGGCGAAGCGCAGAGCTCTACGAAGATGAACTGACAGCCTGCATCTTCGGACCGTTGCGCTATATGGGGCCGAGGCAGGCTTGGCAAGCATGTCTGATACTCTTGGGCCATTCGGATCGTGCTCAGAATTCAGGTCGGGAACCGACCAATGTCTGCATTCGATTCTGGCCGCATTTCTCCCGAACCGAGGGAGAAGGCCATCATGTCGAGCCGGATGTCCACGTAGTGGCTTGGAACGGCGATGTGTTGCTTGGGACGATACTCGTCGAAACAAAGTGGAACTCCGGCCTCCAGAAGAACCAACTTCTCGACCAATGGCGATTCGTTACCGTCGGCGACAACCACGGCGCAGAGGTCCGAAATTGTTCCAAACACGTTTTGCTGGGTAGCCAACCGCGCCGAGATGATGTTGCCATAAAGGAACAAATGGACGCGGCGCGAGAACAAGGCATCGAATGGGACGGTCGCCTTTTTGTGCTGCCTTGGTACGAGGTCGCTGCTCGGTTGGCGGGGCTGCGATGCCTTCACGGCCCCATCGAGACATGGCGGCAAGACGTTGTCGCCTTTCTTGTGCGCCAAGGAATTACCGCGTTCGATGGGTTCCCTTGCGACCGGCTCAAGCCTGTTCGCCTTATGCAGTGGCGATTCGAAGCCTACACCACGCCTGCTCTTCTTGAAGTAGGGTTGCTCAACTGGTTGTTTAATGAAGGAAACGGAAACGCGGCATGACTGTATGGAACACCATTGCCAATATGCAGGCGCTTGATGCTTCCCTCGCATCGTTTTTCCAAGTCATCGAAAACGAAATCTCGGGTCAAGATTGTTGGGGATTTCACAACTCGACAGAAGTCGCTAGCTTGGTAACACCAAACGGCTGGTGCTGGTATGCGTCTTATATGCGATATTCGTTGCGGAGGATACCAAGAGGTAAAGGACGCCAACGTGGCCCAGGGAATTTGACGGTTGGCGTGGAGCTTTGGCGGGAAGTGACCGACCAAGACAATCTTTGGGAGCACGCGAAACAGCCCTTGATCTATGTGGGGTTCTGCCCCGGAAATGACTATTGGTGCGACGATATGGCTTTGGACTGTCTGGGGGCACCGACATGGTACCCGGACGGGGAAATTCATCCACCAACGGAGAAAGATCCGAAACTGTGGACATGGAATGGTGAAGATGGAGACAGGTGGAGTCTCCGCAGTTGGTTCTTTGTGTTGCAGCTATGCTCGATAGAGCGCCGGGAAGATATTGAGAAGAATATTGTTGCCCCGCTTCGTTCCCTGCTTGTCGACAACAGCGATCCGAACACGGTGTTTTTTGAGACGCAGGTACTGTAGACGATTACGAACGCTACCTAATGAACTCAATAGTAGTTCTTTTCTGATGGCCGGAATCAGGCGGTGAGCCAGCGACTGGTGGCTTACCCGCTATGCATGACTTGATTGCCGTGTCACGCCGCGCGAGCAAGGCGGCACGCGACCTCAACCCCGACGGGGAAGGCGACCGGCGCCGACTCCACATGGAAAGGACGCATGAAGCCTGACCGAGCTCGACCTTGTTTCACCGGTTGCCGGCCGGAGTTGAAGCGCCTGCCCGAGACGAACGCCCAGGCCTTGCAAGCGTTCGCGTCGCCGCGGCCGGAAAGCCGTCCTCCGTCTGCCTCGCCGCCCACAGCGACGCGGGCCGGCCCCGTTCGGGCAGCATGTTGAGGTCCACCTGCCTGTCGAAGTTCACCCGCGAGGGCAGCGCGGCGCGCTGCTCGTAGGCTCCGCTCTCGCGCACATAACGCTGGAAATTGCCTGGATCGAGCGGGGCGCCCCAGACCGCTTCATAAACCCGCCTGAGTTCCCGGATCGTGAACTCCGGCGAACAAAACCAGGCGGCTAGGGCGGTGTGCTCCAGACTGGACCGAATGCGCTCCACGGCGTCCCTGACGATCCGCTCGTGGTCGAAGGCGAGACGGACGGCGCCGCTCTCGATGCGCGCCATCGGCACGAGGTCGGCCCTGGCGGCGTCCCCGCCGCCCCGGGGAGTCGGCACCTCGGCGCAGACCGCCCAAAAGGCGACGGTGACCACACGCATGCGCGGGTCCCGGTCCGGAGCGCCATAGGCGGCAAGCTGCTCCAGATGCCACGCTCCCCAGGCGAGACCGGTCTCCTCCGCAAGCTCCCGGGCTGCGGCGTCCTTCAGGTTCTCGTTCGGGCGCACGAAGCCGCCGGGCAAGGCCCAGGCGCCGCGATAGGGTTCTCCGCCCCGCTCGATCAGCAACACCTGGAGCGCACCGTCCCTGATGGTGAACAGCGACACGTCCGCGGTGACCGCGAATGGCGGGAATGCAGTTGCGTCATATCGGGGCGAATTCTCGGAAACCATCGCCGGAAAATAAATTGTTGCACTGACAATATCAAGCACATATATTGTTTGAAAGACAATTAAAAAGAGGCCCAGTTCCGATGAACGAAATCGTGCTCATTCTCAACTTCCTCTCCTTCGCGCTCCCTGGGGCGTTCCTTCTCCACACCGTCCTGACGAACTTCTGATGGAGGCATGCATGACCGCCCCGAATCTGGACATTGTTGCCCTGGGCGCGCCGATTACGCGGCTCGGCGTATCGTTCTTCCCGGTTTTCCTGCCTGGCAGTGAGCTGCCGGCGATCGCCACCGGCGAGGGTTCGGGACTGGAGATAAAGGAGTTGGATGCCGCGTCGGTGCAGGCGCTGCGCGCGACCAATCCGACGGACAAGCCGGTGCTGGTCGTCGAAGGAGAGCATTTCCTCGGCGGTAAGCAGAACCGTGCGGTCAACGCCACGGTGCTCGTGGACTCCTTCTCCGCCCTTGAGCTTCCCGTAAGCTGCCTGGAGCAGGGCCGCTGGGGGCGCCGCCGGGCATGGCGGCGTGCTGCGGCCTTCGCGCCGGCCCGCATCCGGACGGCGCAGCGCCGGGGCCTCGCCCGGTCGCTGCCGCACGGGTCCCGCGCCGGCGACCAAAGCGGCGTGTGGGATGAGGTCCATGCAATGCTGTCGCTGGAGGGCGTCGAGTCCGATACGGCGGCAGCGGCGGATCTGGAACTGACACGCTCCCGGGACGCGTCCCGCGCGGACGTCGTGGAGGAACTCGTCGGACGCGGCCCGCTGCCTGGCCAGTGTGGTGTCGTTGTCGCGCAGGGTAGCGGGATAACCGCGATGGACCTGTTCGGCGCG
>JAPOPM010000170.1 GCA_026712905.1 Deltaproteobacteria bacterium | reverse complement strand
TGTTCGCATCCACCGTGCACACCCCCGCGGGAGACGCCGTATAGCTCAGCGTCGTCTGCGCCCCGGTGGGGCCGGTGCGGGTGGGATTGGCATCGCCGAAGGTCAACGGCGAAGGGGCATAGCTGAACCCGCTCAGGGTCTGGTCCCCCTTGGCCACCGCCGGGAAGGTGATCTCGACCGTGTCGGTGTTGCTATCGGTATCGTTCACCGTCACCGTGGCGCTGGCCGTGGCGCTGGCCGCGGTGCTCGGCGTGCCGCTGATGGCGCCGGTGGTTGCGTGGATGCTCAACCCCGGGGGCAGCCCGGTGGCGCTGTAGCCCGTGATGTCGGCGCTGCCCCCCGAGGGGGTCATGTCCGTGATCGCCACGCCCACCGTGAGCGTTCCCGGCGGCGTGTAGGTCGGCGCCGTGGGCCCGCTCGACGCCGCCATGACGGTGATGTCGAAGACGTCGTCGCGGCTGTAGCCATCGGCGTCGGTGGCGGTCACCTTCACCATCACCGTGTCGACGTCACCCTCCTGCGGCGTCCCCTCAAAGGTGCGCGTTGCGGGGTCGAAGCGCAGCCACGTGGGAAGACTTGTGTCGTCGGTCTGCTGGGCTGTATAGACCAAAGCCTGGGTCTCTGCGTCGGTAAAATCGTTGAACGTGTCTTCAGCAAACGTGAAGCTGAACGCCGTACCTGCCGTCGCCTTGAACGCCGTACCTGCCGTCGTGTCCTGGTCCAGGATCGGGTTCGACACCACGGGTCTGAACTTGAGGCCGCCTGCCGGCCAACCATCGAGAACCGCTCGTTCCTTCTCCTCCCCTAAGTCCGTGTACTCCACTTCCACCCTGAGCGTCCTGCCGACCCCTTCCGACGGGTACACCATTAGGGTCTCGCCGAATCCCTCGGGGGTGTCGTCTCCCGAGAAGAACCAATTGATTTCGAAAGCATCTTCGCCGGTTGGCAGGCCGTCGGCATCCATAATGGTGCTCGTGTCCACTGTCAGCACTACAGAAACGCGCGGCTCACCGATAATCGTCGGCCCGCCCGTTGGCGGATCGTTGATCGGGGTAACATCAATGGTCATGGTATACGCGTCGGCGCTCTCCGCCGTGCCGTCGTTGACCTTGAACGTGAAGCTCGCGTAGTTCGCGCCGTTGGCGTTCGCGGCCGGGGTGAACTGGAGGTTGCCGTTCTCGATCTGGGCCCTCATCGCGACGTCGTCCGCGGTCACCGAGGTCCCCGAGAGCGCGAGCGAACCGGCGGTTGGCAGTGTCACGATCTTCACGCTCTCCAGCCTGTCGCCGCTGTCCGAGTCCGCGAAGTTGAAGTTATTTACAGTGAATGTGTGCGACGTGTCCTCATCCGTCGTCACCGTGCGGTCCGAGGCCGTTGGCGCCGCGTTCTGGGCTTGTGCGGGGAGCGCCGCGGCACCGAGGAAGAAGGGGAACAGGAACGCCGAAGCGATGTGGCCAAGCCGCGCAACCGCGCTTGTCCCCATCCGCGGGCGACACCGCTTGCGCCGCCGCCGGTCCGCTTCCGCCGGGTGGGCAGGCGCCGTCCCCGTGCGGGGGCAGCCATTGCGGCTTCCCCGAGCCGACTCCTTGCCCCTGGCGTCGAGCGGACCGGTGTCCGATAGCGGGTGCCCGGCCAAGGAGGCGCCGCGAACGTCCCCGGCGGCCTTGATTCCACGGGTGTCTTGCATGCGGATTCCGTACATTCTGTTCTCCACTTCCGCTTCTCGTGCCGGCTCATCCGGCGCCCGATCGCTGACTGTCGCGTTTCGTTACAAAGCCCTCGGTCGCTCCCTTGAGCGGCACGCCGCTTCGAAGCCGAGCGCGGGGGGTCTGATTGTGTCCTGCTGTCCGGGGGAACGAGGTCGACGAACGCAAGCCGTTTGTCGGAGTTGCGTTCGTTCGCGGAGCGGCAAGCGGGATGAGCCTAATCAGTGAAGGCGCCCCCGCCGCGGCTGTCGCCGAGCCCTCTAGTGCCGGAATGTTCCGAATTGAACTGGTGAGAGACCGACCATCGCCACCGGGTCATTCGACCCCCTCACCCACGCATCCCGGAGCAAAATCTGTCGCACCCTAGCGAATTTTTTACGTTTATGCAATATCAATATTATATAGAAACGAGGCTCAGGCGCCGCGGACTCGTGGGCGAGCCCGAAGGAAACACGCCCTCAGGACAGGTGTAGCGAGGCGAAGTCAGGTGTAGCGAAGCGAAGGCAGGTGTAGCGAAGCGAAGTCAGGTGTAGCGAAGCGAAGGCAGGTGTAGCGAAGCGAAGTCAGGTGTAGCGAAGCGAAGGCAGGTGTAGCGAAGCGAAGTCAGGTGTAGAGAGGCGAAGGCAGGTGTAGCTAAGCGAAGTCGAGGGGCGCCGACACGGTCAGCTTCCGGACCGCCGGTGATCGGCTCCTCACCCCTCCTCGATGCTCAGAGAGGCCCCCAGCCGGTTCATGTCGTTGACGAAACCCGGATAGGACTGGACGAAGTTCTCGGCCCTGGACACCGTGATCTCCCGGTCTCCCTTGAGGCCCGCCACCGACAATGCCGTCGCCACCCGGTGGTCCAGGTACGCATCGAGCGTGGCGGAACCGCGATAGCCGCCGACCCCGACGATATCGAGGCCGTCGCGTCGTTCCTCGATGCGGGCGCCGATCTTGACCAGCTCCATCATTGAGGCGATCCGATCACTTTCCTTGTAGCGGACGTGCTCGCCGTTCACGATCCGTGTCGTCCCCTCGGCGAAACAAGCCAATACCGACAGGATGGGCACCAGATCGGGTGAGTGGGTCACGTCGATCTCCACCCCGCGCATGGGCTTCGAGCCGCGCACCCGGATCGTCTTGGCGTCCGCGTCGATGGTCAGATCGGCGCCCATTTCAAGCATGATGTCGACGATTCTCTTCTCGGGGTGAATGCTCGTCATGTCCAGGTTCTGCAAGGCAATGTCCGACCCCGGCGTGATGGCGGCGGCAACCATGGGCACCGACGCCACACAGAAATCGCCGGGAATGGTCAGGTTCGCCGGCTTGTACGTTTGTCCTCCGGGCACGGAATACAGATCCGGAGCGCGGCTCGCGTCATATTCGATCCCGAACGCGTCGAGCATCTGCAGGGTCATGTCGATGTAGGGCTTTTCGCGCAACGTATCGGTGACCCGGACGGTCACCCCGTCACGACTGAGCGGAGCGCAGATCAAGACGCCCGACAGCCATTGTGAAATAAAACCGGAGATCTCGGTTTCGCCGCCGGCGAAACCGCCGCCACGGACGATGATGGGCGCCGTCCCGTCGCCCTGGGCGGAATGGCACTGGACCCCCAGCAGAGACAGACTGTCCAGGAGCGCCCTCATGGGCCGCCTGCGCAGAGACTCGCCGCCCGTGAAAACCGTCCATCCCGGGCATGCCGCCGCGACCCCCAGCAAGAACTGAAGCGTGGTGCCCGAGTCGTCGACGTCGATGACGTCGCCGGGCGTACGATAGTCACCACCGTCAATGACGCAGGTATCGCCGGCGAACTCGATGGTCGGGCCGAACGCGGCGATGTTCTCGGTCGTCGAAGTCATCTTGCCCACGAAGGCCCCGGTCACGTCCGTGATGGTGCTCCGCCCGTGGGCGAGCGACGCCAGGATCATCGCCCGCGTGAAATGGTATTTCGACGAGATGACACGGATGGAGCCGTGCAGACCGTCGCAGGGTCCGGATTTGATGTTCATCGTGGCGTTCCTCAACTGGAAATTGCATGGCCGGCGACATGACGATTCTCGCAGGAGCCGCCAGAACGATGTTGTGGGCTATTTGTGCTCAGACACTCGCCTCGACATTGCGCCGAAGCCATGGCGCCAGCCTGTCAAAGCGGAACGTCCCGTCTTCGTACAATCCCGAGATGAAAGCGTAGGCATCCTCTGGGCTGGCCGTCAGCCGCACGCCATTGATCGCCAAGAACGTGTACGTCGCGGCAAAGGCCACGCGTTTGTTACCATCGACAAACGGATGGTTCTGGGCGAGACTCTCCCACAACGCTGCGGCTTCCTCCACGAGATCAGCGTAGTAGCCAGTCTGCGGCCTATAGAGCGCCGCCTCCAGAAGACCGGCGTCCCGAATCCCCTCCGATCCTCCGTACCGTTCAATCTGGTCCGCGTGAATGGCAAGGACTTCCGCCAACGTGAGGTAGTCACTCACTTGGCGAGCTTCTTGTAGAGCTCGCCGTACTTGTCATGACTGGCGAGATAAGCCGCCATGACTTGCGGCCGGGGTCGGGCTTGTCTTCGTTTTTCGATCAAATCGGCAAGTGCCTCATCCACGAGCGCCTGAAGCTGCCGGCCTTCCTGCTCAGCAATCGCGCGGATGGAGGACAAGATTTCGGAATTGACCTGGGTAGCGAACTTTTCACGAGTCTTGGACATAGCGCACTTCTCCTCGGGCAACTCCAGCATGTCATGACAAATCATGACGTGTCAAGAAAGTGCTCCGGCCAACTAGCGCCGAATACACACCTGTCGGAGTTGACAAACTACCGGCCAGCGATTTCGCCCCCCATCACCTTCGTCTCGGTTCTGTTCCCTTTGTTTCAATTTTGTGCCCTTTGCTACTCTTGGAAGGACGAGGGGCAGAACACTCACTGGGTCCCTTTCTGGCCAGAGAACTACGGAAACCGCGTATTGCAACCGCGGTGCGCCCCTCTCAGACGTCGAGGCCCGCTCGGGCCTTGATCTTTTTCCACGGCAACCCGCTTGGCCCACAGGTACCTTGGACACGGTTCTTGGATGCTGACCCGGTTCGAGGCCGGCATGAATTGATGATTCTCATCACCCTCTCCATTATCCTTTTGCTCCTGGCCGGATGCGGCGGCGGCAGCCCAACCCTACGGCCTCCCGAACCACCACCATCTCAGGACCTCCGCGTCGTTGACGCCGACACCATCGACATCGACGGCGTCCGCTACCGCCTTCACGGGATCGACGCCCCCGAGTCCTATCAAACCTGCCGCGCGTGGGGCCACACCTGGGAGTGCGGCAACGCGGCTACGCAGGCTCTCCGTTCCCGCATCGACAGCGCCGTCTCGTGCACCCATACCTCCACCGACCGGTACGACCGTGCTATCGGGCACTGCTCCGTCGGAGACGAGGACCTCAATGCCTGGTTGGTTCGCAACGGTTGGGCTATCGCCTACTACACCACCGACTATGTCAATGAGGAAGCCCAGGCCAAAGCCGCGCGCCGGGGCATCCACCGCGGCCAGTACGTCGAGCCATCCGCACGACGCAGGGGAGAGCGGCTGCAGGGCGAGGACACCCTGGCGTGGGTCGCCACGGGCCCGGTCGACGTCCCCGCGCTCGCCGACAGCCTTCTGTGGGGCGCCGTCATTGATGGCGAGATGCTTCAGGACAGCGTCTTCGGCCTCACCGACGCCGGCGCCGTCTCCTTCGGCGACTGGCAAGCCGTCAATCCCACCGAGACGGCGGCCTGGACAGGCTCCATGATCGCCAGGAACGCCGCAGGAGCCCGAACTAAGGGATCCGCACGCCTCACCGTCGACCTCGAGCCGCATCCTGAAGTCGATTTGACGCTCTCCAGCCCCAGCACAGGCCCCCTCACGTGGCAGGACGTCCCGCTTCACGCCGGTTCCTTCCAGTCCGACGACCAAACCATGCACGGACGCTTCTACGGACCTCGACAGACCGAGGCTGGAGGGGTGTTCACTCGGCATGGATGGGTCGGTGCGTTCGGCCTCATCGGATCACAGATCGAGCTTGCGACCGGCCCCTGATGGACGGGGAGGAATGACGTCAGCGCCCAGGCTGTCCCGGTCGTTCTCGCTCATCGCGATCACCCATCATCCCCTGAAACAGTGCTCATTGTGCCAGGTAAGGGCAACCGGATCGGGGCGCTGGGTGGCTTCACGCGGCGCGCTGATCCGCTGACCGTGTAGGGCATAGTAATCCCGGCCGTTGTCAAACTCTTCCTTGATGCGGCGGCTGACCTCGAAGTCGAGATCGGGCGTGACCGTCACATAACCGGCGTCGAACAGGCTGTGGATGTCGCGCCGCAGCAGGAGGCCGTTCCGGGCCTCGTGTTCGCCGCCATCGCCATAGGGACGGATATGCGCCGCCTCAAGCGCTGGCAGGGTCCGCTCCTGCGTGACAGCGCAACGCCGCCCATAAATGTCGGTCACCAGCACACGGAATGCCCCCTGCCCGAGGCGGAGCCGGATGAGTTGGGGCTCCCCGAACCGCGCCTGCTCTTCGGCTATGCCAGGGAACAGCTGCCGGGCCGAACGGTCGTTGACCGCCTCCCACAGGGCCAGCCCCTCGGCTTCGCCCGTGTTGTAGGTCTTGAACGAGACGATGTTCGGCGACCAGCTTTCCGGTACCGGAATCCAGTCGGCCTCGTCGAAAAAGAACGGTTGGGTCAGGATGCGGCAACCGAAGGCGAAGTCGCTACGGTCGTCCGGATCCGCCCCTGCCGAGGGTGCCCAGAAATTGACCTCGCTGAGGTCCGGCTGCCGCCGCAGCATCTCGAACCAGTCGTCATCGGTGACAGCGATGATCAGATTAATGGGTAATTATCTACTTGACCAAGTTGCATACATGATGTAGACTCAACTCATGTTTTGGTCGTTGTCGTCCTTCTTCGGGTCTTTGGAGCGTTCTTCCACCACCTTGTCCACTTCGGTCATGACTTCTTTGCCGAAGATGGTCTCCATGAGGTCGTGGTCATTCCGCTCCAGCGCGTCGGGTGGCAACTTCTTTTCCTTGGAGGGTTGAGTCATGGATCTCGTCTCCCTTATCGACAAGTTCAATTGTGACGACAAGTGCCGCGAGCTTCTTGAAGAACTCCGCTGGTCGAACGGTGTAGCATGTACCCGTTGCGGTAGCCGCGAACTGCTGGACCTTCCGAAACACAACCGTTGGGAATGCAAGTCATGTAACTACCAGTTCAGCGTGACGGCCGGAACCATCATGCATGATTCCCACCTGCCCCTGCGCAAGTGGTTCCTCGCTATTTACCTCATGTGCGAATCCAAGAAGGGCATTTCCGCTAAGCAAATGCAGCGTACCCTCGGAATCGCCTACAAGACGGCTTGGTATCTCTGCCATCGTATCCGCGAAGCCATGGGTAACGACCCCCTTGACGGCCCTACGCTGGTCGGTGTTGTCGAAGTGGACGAAACCCACGTGGGCGGCAAGGTGAAGGGCAAGGGACGCGGGTACAAGGGCAACAAGGCCATCATCGCCGGGGCGGTCCAGCGTGACGGGCAGGTTCGGCTTGAGCGTATCCCGGACGTGAAGCGCCACACCCTCCATGCCTTCATCAACCGCGCCGTCAAGGATGAAGCTGAAGCCATCTACACCGACGAACTCCAGTCCTACCTCGGGATTGCTGACCACAACACGCGGCACCAGACCGTCAATCACTCCATCGAGGAATGGGTTGTCGGCGACGTGCACACCAACAGCATTGAAGGAGCCTGGAGCCTGTTCAAGCGTTCGCTGGTGGGCGCATTCCACAAGATGAGCGTCAAGCATCTGGATCGTTACCTCGAAGAACTGGAGTGGCGCTACAACAACCGCAAGAACCCTCACATCTTCCGCGACACGCTGGCGCGGATCATGAACACTAGGCCGCTGGAGTTCCGGGAACTCATCGGCTAGTGTTCCTTGCCGTCAATTTGAGAGCTTCTGCGTTTGGATTTGTACTCCACCGCTGGTTAATCAACGCAATGCGCGCCTGCGCTTCCTTAATTCCGTACTTCTCTACCACGGGAATCATTCGGTAAAGTATTTGACCGGAAAAGTCTAAGTTATTCTGCGTCTTACCATCTACGGTCTCCGGGAATCTTGGAAGAAGCCTGTTTTCCCGTAGCTCATCTAGCTCCATACTAACAATTCCGCTCCACGCACTCATATTCGGCATAACGGTGTCGTCCTCAACTATTGCGTCTATATCAGCAGCGATTCGTCGCATTATGTTTGAATAATAGCCTCGCTTTTCCGTCACCTTGCGTTGAACAAACTGCGGTACATCTGTTATCAACAATTGCACCAACCATACGCCGAAACCAACGATCATCATAACGCCGAACCATGGCAACAGCGCCTGCATTATCGGCCAATTTGCCGCCACAAGAGTCACCACATCCAGAATGTCGTTGGGGAGCATAAGCCCACCAGCGAGGCCGGCAATGGAGATAGGGTATCTACGATCCATCCCATTGGCCTATCCCTTGTGTCGTGCTTTGTCAAGTGGATAATCGCCGAATTAATGCCCATACTCAGCCGCCATCATTCGATGCCGGAGCCGCCGGCAGGTCCGGCCAGTCCAGCCTGTCGAGCGTGTCCTGGGGAACCTTGCCATGGGCATCAAACGCCGCCTGAAGCCGGTCGCCAAGCCACGACCGGCCCGCCGGGGAAAGCACGACGGCGGCATGTTGCATGAATGCTCTTCGCGGGTTGGTGTTCTTCCCTTGACCGCGCGCCGCATTGCGTTGCGTCGGCGCGAACGAGTCGGCTTCCAGCGCGTCCATCAGTTCGTTGAGAGAAACCCCGTTCGCCATCGTACCGGCGATGAACTCGGCGTGATGGACTCGGATGTATCGTGGCCACTTTTCCTTCCACGACCTGCGCGCGATATCGGCGAATGTCGCATCGTCCCGGCCCGGCTCGTGCTTCATGCCGAGCGCACGGCCCAAGATGCGAATGTCGTTCGGATCGCGAGTCAGCCGGGCGATGAAAATGATGGCGTCCTTCTGAACCCCGCTCGGCCGCTTGGAGGCCGGATACGCGACGGTCCAGTGGCAGCCCGCCCGCTCGACCTCCTCGATAGTGGGGCACGACAGCGGAACGCGATTGTCGCCTTCCCCCAGAAACTTGACGAAGGCCTGCGGCGCATCGGCCACGGCAGCCGACAGTCCAACGGGAAAAGGATCGACAACTCCGGCATCGGCCCCGAAATCCCCAAGACCCGTACGTTCGCTCGGCCGGGCGCCCAGGGCGCGGTGGCGGGTGACGGTTTCCTCCCAAGCATCGACCTGATCGAGTACGAGGTCGTCTTCCTCGCGACGCCAAAGGTCATCGAAATAGGCCCGGCAGGTCGCGATGATCGGCGCATTCTCGGCCACCAGGCCGAACTCGTGGTTCCGGTCCAGCGATGACTTCGTAAGGTTGGCCGATGTGATGATGGCGCGGCTCCCGCCGAACAGATAAAGCTTGGCGTGAAGTCTACGGCTGTCCCGAACCCGCGCGCCAGCATCGAGCAGTCTGCGCAACGCCGCGACATCGCTGACACCCTCGGCGAAGTCGGCCAGGTTGAAGCGAGTAATGACCCGAACCTTGCCGGGTTGATGAGATAGCAGGCGGTCGAGAGCACCCACCTTGATGAACGGACAGATAACCCGAAGTGCGCTGACGTCCGCGAGCAAGGCGTCGGTCAGTTCCGTACCCCACCCCGCATCCATCAACCGGACCATCGTGCGGCCACCTCCCTTCCCTCAGGCGGCCCCAGCGCCTCGTGCAGCAAGGCATCCAGGAGGCGGGCACGGGTGGCGTCGGCGGTGGTGAGGGCGGTCTCCAGCCGGTCGCAGAGGGCCATTAGCTCATCGAGCTTGGCGACGATACGGTGTTGCTCAGTGAGGGGTGGGAGGGGGATCGGTAGATCGCGCAGGATCCCAAGATTCAAACCTTTATAGGCGATGCCCCGCAAATTGTTCTGAATGTGTCCCCAGAAATAAGGTGACAACATCAGGTAAACCAAGAATGGCCCAGACAGGTCGGCGGCAATTGGAATTACTGCAACCTCGCGAGCGACATTGAAGCCCCTCAGCTCTTCCGGTACCAATGAAACTCCGCCAAGTGTTCCGCGAACATTTATGACTACTTCTCCGCCTTCTAGGCGGGTTCGCGCATATTCGGCTTCGATTGCTTCATCGACTCTTCGAACGCCCGACAACTCGATGAAACCGGGACGCACATCGCTACACCGAAGTGTCGGAACGCCGCCTGTTTTCGGTTCAGCGCCTAACTTGATTACGCCGTAGGAGATCCGTCGTTCTGGATTGAGGATTTGCTGTACCTTTGTCCACTCCCAACCCTTCGGACACTCGAACGGAGTATCACCAGTGTCTTCGACCTTGGTCTGGCGAACAACGCCAGAAGACGCACCAAGATTCCGCAAGAGATCGGCAGCTGGTTCGTCTGCCGGGTCCTGTTCGACCAGTTTTCCTCGAACTGCGAGATCTAGGATGGTCTGGTGGAGGGATTTCATCCGGTCGGGTCGGGTGACGAGCAGGGCGAGGTTATTGAGAGCGAAGATGACGTGGTTCTGAAATGCCGCCGGGTCGGGATCGGGCGCGCCCAAGCGGGCGAGGCTCGCCGCCGCCAGCCGGTCCCTCGTTACCTCTCGCTCTGTCCGTGCTGCCTCCAGCCGGTCGCACAGCGCTATCATTTCATAGACCTTCGCGGCGATGCGGTGTTGTTCAGCGAGGGGTGGGAGCGTCAAGGCAACTGCCTCTAGCCTCGGCTTTGTAATGTGTTGCAGCCCGGCCCCCCCATGGGCTTTCTCGATCAGTTCGAGCAGTCGGGCGTTGATGGCGATTTTCAGGAAATGCTTGTCGAACACACCCCCTAGTAAGTCTGACTTGAAGATGTGCTGGTTCAGCACTGCTGGTCCGCGGTCCCAAATATGTGCGCCAAACGATGTTCCGGGCGTGCCGGACCAGCTAATCAGAAAATCGCCGGTATCAATGAGAAATTTTGGTCTCACTTCACCATCAAAGCGGTTGAAGGGTGCTTTAGGGTCGTTTAGGTTCTGGATGCGAACGATTTGAAGTCCGCTCTCAGTCCAATCAGTGGGCTTGAATGCGCGACCGTTGATGAGATCGATTGCTTCTCCGAGTCGCACCAGTCCCCAATTCTGCGGAACATCGAACGGCACATCCTCGTCCGTTGTCTCGGGCCATTTCTTGATCCTTTTGATCTCGCCAGCATCTAACCGCCTCTTCCAATCGGCTTGGATGAGATTGCGAAGTTCAGCGCCATGTCCGTCCTTAGGGTCCTGCTCCACCAACCTACCGCGCACGGCCAAATCGAGGATGAACCGCCGCAAACGCCGGATGGCGTCGGGCGCATCGGAGATGTGTTCGTAGTGGGCGAGTAATCGGTCGGCGTTCAACTCGACAGCGCCTCCGCCAGGATCGCCTTCAACTGATCGCGCAGGGATGCCGCCTCTGCCTCGGCGACCGTCAGGTCCGCCAGCAGTTTCTCGGGGTCGCCGTGATCGCCGACAACAGTATGCGGGTTCTTGATGTCGAGGTTATAGCCGCGCGCCTTGATGTCGTCGGCCGCCACCTTCCAAGCGCATTCCGTATCCTCGCGGTCCTCGCGTTTGGCGCCGCCCCACCAGTCGATGCAGCCTTGCAGATGCTCGAGCCGGATCGGCCGGGTCATAGAATAGGCCTTTTGACCCTCGGGCACGAGGTGTTGGTAAAACCAGATGTCCTTCGTCGGCTCGCCCTTCTCGAAGAACAGCAGGTTGGTGCCGATTGAGGCATAGGGGCGGAACACGGAATTAGGCAGACGGACGATGGTGTGGAGGTTGCACTCCTCCATCAGGTGCTCCTTAAGCCGGGTCTTGACGCCTTCGCCGAACAGCGATCCGTCTGGCAGCACCACGGCAGCGCGCCCGCCCGGTTTCAGAACGCGCACGATCAGGGCGAGGAAAAGGTCCGCCGTTTCCTTGGTGCGGAAGTCCTGCGGAAAATTGGACTCGATGCCGTCCTCCTCCTTGCCGCCGAAGGGCGGGTTGGTCAGCACGACATCCACCCGATCCTTCTGTTCCCAACCGATATACGGGCGGGCCAGGGTGTTGTCGTGGCGCACGAAGCTGGCGTCCTCGATGCCGTGCAGAAGCATGTTCGTGACGCAGAGCATATGGGGAAGCTGTTTCTTTTCGACGGCACGAAGCTCGGCCTGCATGTTTTGCTCGTCCTCGGGCTTCTTGACGTAACGGTTTCGCATGTGGTGCAGCGCGCAGGTCAGAAAGCCGCCGGTTCCGCAGGCGGGGTCGAACAGGGTCTCACCGGGATGCGGGTCGATGCGGTCGACCATGAAGGCGGTGACGGCACGGGGTGTGTAATATTCACCCGAATTGCCCGCCGATTGCAGGTCGTTGAGGATTTGTTCGTAGATATCGCCGAAATGCTGGCGTTCAGTCAGATTGTTGAAGTCGATCTCGTTGATCTTGTTCACCACCTGGCGCATCAGCTGGCCGGATTTCATGTAGTTGTAGGCGTCCTCGAACACGTCGCGCACGATGCGGCGACGGTCGCCGGGCTGGCCGGTCATTGACAAGTTCTTCAGGGCCGGGAAGAGGTCGTCGTTGACGAAGGTCAGCAGGGCGTCGCCGGTCATTCCCTCCGGATTCGCCGCCCAAAGGCGCCACTGATAGGCCTGCGGGATCGGCGAGGTGTAGTCGTCGCGCATCAACTCCAATTCCTGGTCCTGATCGTCGATAATCTTCAGGAAGAACATCCAGCAAAGTTGACTGATGCGCTGGGCGTCGCCGTCCACGCCGGTGTCCTGGCGCATGATGTTCTGGATGGACTTGACGAGGGTGCGGACGGACATACTTATGCGGTCTCCTGGTAAAGGGCGGATTGAAGTTCATGGACGGCCTCGGAAAAGCCGTCCTTGCCGCCAAAGGCGTTGATCAACTGCACCGGGGTGCCGAGTTCACTGAACGGGAAAATACGCAACACTGTGGCGTCCTCAAGGTTAAGCATCCCTTCATCCGCGTACTTGGCCAACAGCGCGTCCAGCACGGCGTGCGCCCGATCTCCGTACTTCGCGAACACATCGTGCTTCTTGACGTTGTCGGCCCGCTCGCGCCGGGTCAGCGGTTTGGCATCGAACGCAACGTGGCATATCAGATCGAAGGGGTCGAGGTCCTTGCCCAGTTCTTCGGCGATGGGATCAAGCGGCAGGCCCTCGGCTTCCAACTCCTCGATGATCGCCTGCTTGCGCTCAGCGGCCTTCCAGCGTTTCAGGAAATCATCGAGACTGGCAAAACGTTTCTTCAGCGCCTTCTTGGTGAAGTCGCGCAGGGACTCGGTGACCAGCTTGCCGTTCTCGTCCAGATGTTCGACCCGCTCGGCGATGATGGTCGCGCCAACGCCGTCTACGTAGACCTTGCGCATGCCGCCACCAGCGGGCGGCAAGGTGATGTCCGGCGGACCATCGACGATGGTTTCGTCTTCACCCGGTTCAGTTGGGATGCCGTCCTCGCCGTCGTCAGGCGGTGATATGTCGTCGGGCGGCGTGATCGGATCATCGCCCTCCGGTTGGTATATCTGTACCGGTTCGCCGTCGAAATCCGGGTCGGCGAAATGGCTGGTCGCACCCCGGAAATCCATCAGAGTGAAATAGAACTTTCGGGTATCCTCGTGCACGCGGGTGCCGCGCCCGACGATCTGCTTGAATTCAATCATGGAACCGACCGCGCGGTCGAGCACGATCAGGCGGCAGGTCTGGGCATCGACGCCGGTCGAAAGCAGCCGCGACGTGGTGACCAACACCGGGTACTTCGAATAGGGGTCAATGAAGTTGCCGAGTTGCCCCTGTCCTTCGATGTCACTGCCGGTGAGACGCATGACATAGCGGTGGTTCTCGTCCACCATGTCGGCGTTCTCGTTGATCAAGGCTTGGCGCATACGAGCAGCGTGTTCCTGATCGACGCAGAAGATGATCGCCTTCTGGAACCGGTCGCCGCTTTCCTTCAAGTATTCGGTCACCTTGGCCGCGACGAGCGTCGTCCGGTCGTCCAGCACCAGCGTCCGGTCGAAGTCCTTGTTGTTGTAGATCCTGTCCTCGACCTCGTTGCCGTCGCGGTCGAGCTGGCCCTTTTCGGGTCGGTAGCCTTCCACGTCGCGGTCGATGTGAACCTTGATGACCTTGTACGGGGCCAGGAAGCCGTCGCGGATACCCTGCTTGAGAGAGTAGGAGTAGACCGGTTCGCCGAAGTAATGGATGTTGGAGACGTATTCGGTTTCCTTGGGCGTCGCGGTGAGGCCGATCTGAGTCGCCGACGAGAAGTAGTCCAGGATTTCGCGCCACGCCGAATCCTCGGCCGCGCTGCCGCGATGGCACTCGTCGATGACAATGAGGTCGAAGAATGTGGGCGAGAACTCGCGGAAGATCTTCTGGTGTTCTTCCGGCCCGGTGATCGCCTGATAGAGTCCGAGGTAAATTTCGTAGGCGGTGTCGACGCGGTGTTTGCCATCGATGGCGGTGGTCGGGTCCTCCGACGAACCGTCTTCGCGTTCAATGGTCTTTGCCTTTGTTGAGAGCTTGGCCATCGCCGGCCCGAACGGCCGGAAGTCATTGACCATGGTTTGGTCGATCAGAACATTGCGGTCGGCCAGGAACAGGATGCGCTTCTTGCGGCCTGCCTTCCAAAGCCGCCAGACAATCTGGAAGGCGGTGTAGGTTTTGCCGGTGCCGGTCGCCATGACGAGCAGGATCCGGTCACGACCCTTTGCGATGGCCTCGATGGCCGCATTGATGGCGTTGACCTGGTAATAGCGCGGCTCTTTGCCGCTGCCATCGTCGAAATAGTCTTCAAGGACGATTTGCTCGGCTTCCGGCGTCAGGCCCTTCCAGGCGCGAAAGCGCGCCCACAGGTCTCCGGGCGACGGGAAGCCATCGAGACCGAGAGTGGCCTCCTTCTCGGCGCTGGTCCCCGTCCGGTCATGGAACACGAAGCCGTCGCCGTTGGAGGAGAACACGAAAGGAATGTCGAGAGTCTCGGCGTAGCCCAGACCCTGTTGCATGCCGTCGCCGATTGCGTGGGTGTTGTCCTTGGCCTCAATCAACGCGATGGGGATGTTGGGCTTGATGTAGAGGATGTAATCAGCGCGCTTCCCCTTGCCCCGGCTGACCAGTTTGCCACGAACAATGATACGGCCCTTGGTAAAGCTGACCTCTTCGCGGATTTGCGACATCTCATCCCATCCGGCCTTGCGCAAGGCGGGCGTGATGAACTTGGTGCAAATGTCGCGTTCGCTGAGGCTTTTCTTGTCCATGGCGATCAGCGCCCATTGGGGGCCTGTGTCAAGGCCCAACCGCTTCAGCCCAAAATAGAGAAACGCGTAACGCACACAACGACCCACCCACTCAACGTCGGTATGAGCCGTCGGATTTTTGACAACCTACCGTGTTTTTGTATCTTGGAAAAGTCCAGTCGGGCGGCAAGTGTGGCGGAGTTTTCAAGCTCGATGCGCGGGACACCGAGAAGTTGAACGGGCGCGGGATGCAAACCAGGCTGCAATGGAGGGCGTCTACCTCGAAGCCGTGTACGGAAACCTGCTCCGCGCCGACAGGCCGTTCCTTCGGATGGAGGTCGAACGGTTGGGCCGGACGGGCAATCAGTTTGCGTTCAAGCGCACGACGTGAAGCGATGGGCCTTCTTCCATTCTGGAATCTGTCCCACCACCGAACCTAATCTATCGAAAAGAAGGCCGTTCTGAATCACGCCGGGTTTACCGGAGACGCGTCAGTGTGAGTGAGTCAGGCCACCAGGTTCGCCCCTGAGCGACTGTTCACCGAGCGGCCATCTCTCGCTTCACGTCGGCAAACGCGGCCTCTTCGAGATCGAGGCGGTCTCGAATAATCCGTTCGATCCAGACGTCCACGCTCTTCTCCCGGTGGAGGCGGGCGAAAAACGCGGCTCGCGTGGCTACCGGCGCAGACAATGGGACGCTAGTGGGCTTGGCTTTCCGGGCTCGGACAGGTTTTCCCCAAGCCGCGTCGTCGTCGGCTTCGGCAACGACGGCGTCATCAACTTCTCTTTCGGTTAAGGGTCTTGTCTTTTTCTTCATAGGGGCCATCCTGTAATGATCCGGACGACATCACCCGGTTTCAGTTGAAAAATGACCTTCAAACGCCGGCCGCCAACCGTTCGTCCGAGGAGTTGGTAACGATCTCTGTACGACTTGTTGCGACGGATTTCAAAGTCCGAGAAGAAGCACTCGACCGCTTCCTCGAAAGTGATTCGGTGGGAAGCGAGTTCATCCCGCTCGAAGTCATACTCAAAGTCAACTGGTGTAAATCGCGCCCAATTCACCATTTTTCGTTCTTCGAATACGTCCGAGCAAGCGTTGGCGGAGGGGGCGAGATTCGAACTCGCGGTCCACGTGTTAGGCGGACGCCGATTTTCAAGACCGGTGCCTTAAACCACTCGGCCACCCCTCCGCAAGGGACAACGGCTTGAAAGGCGGTACGTGGGCTTCATCCAATATACCGCATTGCCTTCCACGCCGCGTCTGGGGCTTCAAGAATAGGAGAATCCCGCCGGCATGGCAAGATTCCTCGCGGGAACGGCCAGTGTCGGCCGCACCCGGATCCTGCCTTGAAGGACTCCGGCCGAATCGGTACTCTGCGACGCATGGCTACCGGACTCGAAGAACAACTGGTCGTGGCGAACCTCATTCTCGACGATACCGGTCTCACGGTGCCGTTCGGCCACGTAAGCGTGCGCGTTCCGGGTACGGACCGGTTCCTGATCTCCCGCGCCATCGCGCCCGGTCTGGTGACGGATGAGGATTTCCTGGTGGTCGATCTGGACGGCAAGGTCCTCGAAGGGAAAGGCAAGTGGCACGGCGAGAGCTGGATCCACATTTGCATTTACCGGACGCGGCCGGAGGTCAACGGGGTGGTCCACACCCATTCCCTTTACGTGACGGCCCTGGCGACGGCGGAGGGGACGTTCCTGCCGGGAACGGTGTTCGGGTTCCCGTTCGCGGGGACAAGGCTCTATCGGAAGGCGGGTTTGATCAATACGCGGGCGCGGGGCGAGGAGATGGCGCGGATCATGGGGGCGGACGCGGCGGTGCTGCTGAAAGGCCATGGCGCGTCCGTCGCCGGGGCGTCGCTGGAAGAGGCGACGGTGAAGGCCATCATGATGGAGGAGGCGGCGAAGATCCAGCTTCTGGCGGGTCTGGGCGGCGGCGCCAAGCCGTACGCGGAGGACGAGTTGGCCGAGTTCGCGCGTGAGCTGGAGGAGCAGGCGGTCCGCAACGACCGCCCCGCGGGGCTGTTCGAACGCGTCTGGGCGTACTACGAGGACCGGGTCCGGCGCGGCCCCCGGCTCAGCTAGTCTTCTTGGCCAGGCCGGCCAGCACCTTCTCCGCGGTGATGGGCAACTCCGTGATGCGAACTCCGGTGGCGTCGAACACCGCGTTGGCCACGGACGGCGGCACGGGCGTGATCGAGTGCTCGGCCGCGGGCTTGGCGTTGAAGGGCCCGGGGCCGTCCGTCGCGCCCTCCACGAGGGTCGTCTCGTGGACGGGGACATCCCTGATGTTGGGCATTTTGTAGTCGCCGAGAGTGAGGGTCGACACCCGGCCGTCGTCCAGGGCAACCTCCTCCGACCGGGCCATCCCGAGCCCCTGGATGAGGCCTCCCTCTATCTGTCCCTGATGCGTTACCGGATTGATGACCACCGATACGTCGTGGAAGGTGCTCATGCGCCTCACCTCCACTTCCCCGGTCTCCGCATCGACCTCCGCGTCGCATATCTCCGCCTGGAAGATGTGCTGCCTCGGGCGTTCGAGCCCCTTGTAGTAGGCTTGACCCATAATGGGCTCCTCCGGCGGGAGGGCTGCGATCTCTTGCATGTCCATGCGCCGGCCGTCGTTCTTGAGGACGACCTCGCCGTTTTCCCATGACAGGGACTCGGGATCCACGTCCCATGCGTACGCCGCCTTGTCCCGCATATTCTCGATGAGCGCGTGGGCGGCGCGGGCGACGGCCTGCCCGGTCACGTGCGTGGCTCCCTGCCCCTTGATGCCGTCGTGGTAGGGCGCGCGGTTGGTATCGCCGACCTCCACCGCCACGCGCTCCGGATCGATGCCCAGGATCTCCGCCACCACCTGCTGCTGCATGGTGTGCACGCCGGTTCCCTGGTCCACGATGCCCACCAACATGCGCACGCTGCCGTCGGTTTGCATCACGATTTCCGCGCCCGACTCCCCCTGGCCCACGTGCCGGCACGCGAGCGCGATGCCCCTTCCCGTCAGGCCGCTGGGGCGCCGCGGGGCGAGCTTCGGCCGCTCCCAGAATGGCTTGGCCTTGAGCAGCACCTCGCGGCATCGGATGTCGAGATACTCGAAGCCCAGGTAGTTCGAGTCTCCGTTCACCATGCCGTTGAGCATGCGGAACTCGAGCGGATCCATGGCCATCTCATGGGCGATGATGTCCATGTGGCTTTCGGCCGCGAACACGGTCTGCAACTCGCCGGAGGCGCGCATGTAACCGCCGGGGACCTGGTTGGTGTAGACGCAGAGACTTTCCAACCGCGTATGGGGAACCCGGTACGCGCCACCCTGGTTGATGGAGCCGCTCATGTGCGCCGGCGGACTCGGCTTGAAGGCCCCGTAGGCGCCGCCGTTGTAAATCACCCGGCCCTCCCGCGCCCACAGGCGGCCGTCGCTCTTGACCCCGGATCGCAACGTGATCACGGCGGGATGGCGCGGCGCGGAAGCCATGAGCTCCTCGGTGTACGTGCGCACGATCTTCACCGGCTTTCCCGTGGCCCGGGCGAGGTAGTAGGCCAGCGGGATGTCGATGAGGTGATCCTTGCCGCCGAAGGAACCGCCCACGGTGACCGGACTGAACACGATCCGGTCGTTGGGAACGTCCAGGTAGTCGGCCAACTGGTTGCGCGCGCTGAACGGGGACTGGGTCGACGCCCATACCAGGACCCGCCCCTCGCCGTCGATCTCCGCCATGCAGGCGTAGGGCTCGATGTAGCCCTGATGGACCATCTGGGTCCGGAACGTGTGCTCGAAGATCCTGTCGGACTCCGCGAACCCCTGCTCCAGGTCTCCCTTGTCCGCGTACACCCGCGACTGCACATTATGAAGCTCCGCCGCCTTCGTGTAAGGGGCGTGGTAGGAAGGATAGTCGGGGTGGATCAACGGCGAGTCGGGCGCCAGGGCATCCCGCGGGTCGAAGACCGCGGGCAGCTCTTCGTACTCCACCTCCACGAGGCTCAACGCCTCCTCGGCGCTGTCCTTGTCGTCCGCCGCCACGGCGGCGACCTTGTCGCCCACGAACCGCACCCGGTCCTGTGCGAGGACCGGGCAGTCCTTCAGCGTCCGCCCCGTGAGCCTCGGGTCGACGTCATCCGCGGTAATCACGGCCTTCACGCCCGGCAGACGCCTGGCCCTGTCCGTGTCGATGTGTAGGATGCGGGCGTGCGGATGAGGGCTGCGGAGGATCTTGCCCCACAGCGCGTCCGGGCGCAGCACATCCGCGGTGAACACGGTACCGCCGGTGACTTTCGCCGTTCCGTCCGCGCGCGCCAAAGGTAACCCGATGGAATGATACTCAGCCATGCCTCATGCTCCGTGGTGCCGGACGCCGTCCTCCGCGCCGTCGCGCCCAACCGGTGACTCCCGACCGGTGACTATTTCCTGCCTACGACCTCACGAACGGTAGCGATCACATCGGCCGGCGTTTCGCGAATGACACCGTTGAGCATCTCCGCCACTCCTTCGCCGTCGGCCGGTTCCACCTTGAGCCTCGACCTCTCGGCGTCCCGTATGAAGTCCTTGTCCTTCACCATTCCCTGCCATGCATCACGGAGGGTCTTCACGCGGTCCTCCGGCGTGCCCGGCGGGGCGAAGTAAGGCAGGCTAACCCGGCCCAGGGCGTTGTTGACGGTCTCGTAAAACACGCCCGGATTGGGGTTCAGGTCGTAGACCGTGGGGACGTCGGCGATGCGCTGGTCCTTTTTGGGTCCGGCCTGCACCAGGGCGGGAATCACCCGTTTCTTGTGCCAGTGCGGGTTGCGCCTCATGACACCGGCCACCGTCTGGGTGCGGCCGTCGATTTCGCCCTGCTCCAGCGCCACGTCGGCCCTCCGGCTTTCGTATCCCGTGATGACCTTGAACTTGAGCCCCAGCGCCTTTTGCCACGCGATGTTGAAGAAATCGTGGGGCGCGCCGCCGCCCTGTGTACCGATGACGGGAGGCGTCTTCGCCTTCCGGACCGCGTCGAGACTCTTGTAGGCATCCGCCCTCAGGAAGAGTGCCCAGTTCGACTTGAACCACGCCCCCACCGCGGCGAATTTGCTCATGTCGTATTTCACTCCCTCGGCTTTCGCCAGTTGAAGGAAGTTGAGTCCCCCCGGCAGGCTGACGATGGTGAGGCCGTCGTTCTTCGCGATGTTGTACGCGTAGTTGGCCGCGAGCACGGATCCGCCCCCCGGCCTGTTGATCACGATGACCTTGGGTTTGCCCGGGATGTACTTCCCCAGGTGGCGAGCGACGATCCGGGCTTGCCCGTCCGCTCCCCCGCCCGGTGAATAACCGACGATAAGGCGAAGCGTCTTCCCCTTGTAGAAGGAATCGTCGGCGGCGCTTGCGGTATCGGAACCCTGGAGCCCAAGAGACCCGATCCACAAAAGGACCGTGAACACCATGAGGTATCGGCTTCCGGTATTGGACATCGTCTTGCCTCCTTGAGTTTGTCTGCCTTGTGCGTCCCCTTGCTTGTCATCGATCATGAGGCCCCGCTAGGAGCCCTTGGTCATGTGCCCGAAGACCTTCTCCGCGGTCACGGGGAGTTCCGTGATCCGGGCGCCGGTGGCATCGTAGACGGCGTTGACGATGGCCGGCGCGATGATGCTGATGCCGGCCTCGGCCACCGCCTTGGTGCCGAAGGGTCCGGGTCCCTCGGAGGCCCGCACCAGCGAGGTGGTGAGAGGCGGCAGGTCCCGGACGTTGGGCAACTTGTAGTCGCCGAGGCTCACGGTCGTGGGTTTCCCGTCGTCGAGCACGATCTCTTCCATCAAGGCGTAGCCCAAGCCCTGCACCACGCCCCCGTCGATCTGTCCCTGGTGGATCAAGGGGTTGATGATGTTGGCCACGTCGTAGACGAAGTAGAGCTGGTCCACCGCCACCGCGCCCGTGTCCTGGTCCACCTCCACGTCGGCCACCACCGCTTGAAACGAGTAGACGTCGGGCTTGTGTCCCACGAAACGGCCGTATCCGGTGATGGGTTCCTCGGACAGTCTCGCCAGCTCTTCGAGACTCAGGCGCTTGTCCGGACTGCCCTCGTGGATCACGGCTCCATCGTTCCAGGAGACCCCTTCCGAACCGGTCTTCCAGTACCCGGCCGCGAGCGCGCAAAGCCGCTCCTGCAACACCCGGCTGGACTCCAGGATGGCCTGGCCCTCGATATGCATGCCCCTGGCCCCCTTGATGCCCTGGTCGTAGGGGGCGCTGGACGTATCGCGGACTTCGATGAGGACGTCGTCCGGGTCCACGCCGAAGGTCTCCGCCACCACCTGCCGGTGCATGACGTAGGCGCCGACCCCTTGATCACCCACTCCGCTCAACAGTCTCAGGGCGCCGTTGCGCTCCAGCCGCAACTCGAAGCTCGACTCGCCATGGCCCACGTGACGGTCCCCGAACGCGACTCCGCGTCCGGGCACGCGCCCCGCCGCGGGTGTCCGGACGTCGCCCCAGCCGGAGATCTCCGCCACGCGGCGCAGGACCTCGACGCCGCGGGTGTCCCGCAACGACTCGCCCGTGCTTCTCGTGTCGCCGTCCTTGAGGGCGTTGCGCAGGCGGAACTCCAGCGGGTCCATGCGCAACTCGTGCGCCATCATGTCCATGTGGTTTTCCACGGCGAACAGGGTCTGGGTCTCGCCCGGAGCACGGAAGTAGCCGCCCGGGACCTGGTTCGTGTAGACGCAGTAGCCCTCCAGGAGGGTGTGCGGAATGTTGTAGGAACCCGCCACCATGTAGGCGCCGCTCATGGAGCCCTGTGGGTTCGGCTTGTAGGCGCCGTAGGCGCCGCCGTTGTAGTAGGTCCTGCCTTCCCACGCGCGAAGCGTGCCGTCCTTCATGACCCCGGTGCGCAACCGGATGACCGCCGGATGGCGCGGACTCGCGGCCATCAGCTCTTCCGTGTAGCTCTTCACGAACTTCACGGGCTTCCCCGTGGCGCGTGACAGGTAGTAGGCGGCCGGAACGTGAGTCAGGAAGTCCTTGGCGCCGAAGGACCCTCCCATGTTGCTGGGGTGGATGGTGATATCGTCTTCCGGAAGCTCCAGATACGCGGCCAGCACCTTGCGCAGCTTGAACATCGCCTGGTTCGCGACCCATATGGCGACGCGCCCGGCGGTGTCCACTTCCACCGTGCAGGCATAGGGCTCGATATAGCCCTGGTGCACGAGCTGCGTGCGGAACGTGTTCTCGAAAATGTGATCGGCCTCGGCGAAGCCCTGTTCGATGTCTCCCTTGCGGCCGCGGACCAGGGTCTGGACATTGCGCAGATCCGGCGCCTTGGTGGGAGGCCCCTCGTAGCCGGCGTAGTCGGGGTGCAGGAGCGGGGCGTCGGGGCTCATGGCTTCCAGGGGATCGTAGACCGCGGGCAGCGTTTCGTACTCCACGTCGATGAGGCCGATGGCTTCTTCCGCCACGTCCCGGTCGACCGCGGCCACCGCGGCAATCTCCTCCCCCACGTAACGCACACGGTCCTGCGCCAGGAGTGGCATATCCTTGAGCGTCGCGCCCACGAGCTTCGGGTTCATGTCCCCCGCCGTGATCACCGCCTTGACCCCGGCCAGACGGCGCGCCCTTTCCACGTCGACTCTCAGGATGGCGGCGTGGGGGACCGGACTGCGCAGCACCCTGCCCCACAACGTGCCGGGCCGCACCACGTCGGCCGCGTACTGACACTGTCCGCTGACCTTGGCGGCGGCTTCGACCCGTGGGAGCGGTTGTCCGATGATGGTTCCTGCCATGGAGGATGTCTCCCGTGTGCGGCTTGCCTTGGCGTTGTTTCCGGCGCGCGCCCCAACCGCCTTACGACGGACCGTCCACCTGCTCCTGATGGATACCCAGGCTCTTGAGCAGCGGCTCGTCCGTATACGAGATCAGGATCGCGTCTTCCTTGGAGGCGGCGTTGACGTGCTCGTGCCAGTGCCATCCGGGTATGACGAAGATGTCGCCAGCGCTCCATTCGAGGCGCTCGTCCTCCACCGTGGTGTGTCCGGAGCCGCGAAACACGTAGAAGATCCCCACTGAGCTGTGGCGGTGCCGCCGGGTGTGGACCCCGCCGCGCAGTCGCTGCGCGTAACAGGCGATGGTGGGCATCACCGGACCGCCGGTGTGGGGATTGAAATACTCCATCCGCAGGTCGTCGAACTCGCTCGCCTCGGGGGCCGGCATCTCGTCCAGCGCCTGCACCATGTCGCGCCAGGGATACTTGGTGAGCGGAGAGTAGGTCTTGTCCCAGGAGTAGCCGGCCGGTCGCATCCCCGCCACGCGGAAGCGGCGGACCGACGCCTCGTGGAGCTCCTGCTGAGGCTGCTGGCTCTGTCCGGGATAGCGTTCGAAGAAGACCGTATCCATGGCCTGGATCAACGGGGCGTCCAGGCCGTCGAGCCACAGCGCGGGCTTGTCGCCCTCGTTCCCGTGATCGTGGTAGGTCCACGCGGGCGTCAGGATCACGTCCCCCGGCTCCATCCAGCAGCGCTCGCCGTCGGTACAGGTGTAGGCCCGTTCCGACTCCAGGATGACGCGCAGCGCCGCCGGCGTATGGTGATGGGCCACGGCCACCTCGCCGGGAAGGATGAGCTGGACGGCACCCACGAGATTGGGAGTAGTGGCGAAAAGGCCTTCCTTCTCCAACCCCGGGTTCACCAGCCCGAGGACCCGGCGTTCGATGTCCTCGGTGCTGACCACCCCCGCCGCCCGCATCATCTCGGCCCGCAACAGCGGCCATTTCCACAGATGCGGCACGGCGCGTCCATGGGTGGGACGGCGCTTCTGCCGCCACAGGGGGGCGAGATGCATCCGTTTGACGTCTTCGTAGAAATCGGACCCCTGACCCTCTTGTTCGCTCGATGGTTCTGCCTTGCTCATCAGGTCCTCCATCGGAAGAATCGCCGCTTCACAAGGAAGCCGACGTGACGGCCTCGGCCATCGGCACGTGCCGTTTCAGATTGGGGATGACTTCCCTGGCCATCAGCTCGATGCTCCCCCGCGCCTCGCTCAATCTCATCTTGCCGAAGACCGGGCGCATCATGATCTTGTCGATGCCCAGCAAGTCACACTGCGAAATGATCTGCTCGGTGACGTAGTCGGGGTCCCCCACGATGGAGATCCCCGCTTCCTGGTAGTCCTCGAAAGACCAGTCGCGAATCTCCATCACGCCTACGTGCACACCCTTCTTGTAGCCCGTGGAGCGCTCGGTGAAGTAACCGTCCTGGACATTGCGCTGGTACTTGGCCGGGGCGCCGCCGAACTCCACCGCCGGCCCGCCGATGAGTTCGGCGGCGGCTTCCTCGCGCGCCTGCTCTTTGGTCGGGGCGACATAGATGTCGCGCGAGACCACACAGTCCTCCGGTCCCGGCGTCCAACCGCAATGCTCCCGGGCGTAGCGCCGGTAGTAGTCGAAACTCTCCTTGATCTGTTCCGCCGGCGACCACGAAGCGGCCAGCCGGACATGATTGGCCGCGGCCCACTCAATGCTCTCCGCGCTGAAGGACGCGATCCACATCTCCGGGTGGGGCTTCTGCACGGGCCGGGGCAACATCGCGATGTAGTCGAGGTCCCAGTACTGTCCGTGATGCTCGAAGGGCTCGTCCGCCTGCCACGCCTTGAGTATCAGTTCCCATCCCTCCTGGAACCGCTCCCTGGACTCCTGGGAGGGTATGTTGAACGCCCAGAAATCTCCGCCTCGGGTCATCCCAACGACGAGGCGGCCGTGACTCAGGTTGTCGAGCATGGCCAGCTCCTCGCCCAGCCTGATGGGGTGGTGCAGCGGCAGGCAGTTGCCCATGAGGCCGATCTTGACCTCCTTGGTCAGGATGGTGGCCGCGGCGGCAAAAAGGTTGGGCGAAGGGGAAAGGCCGTTGGCCGCCCGGCTGTGGTGCTCGGGGAAGAACACGCCGTCGAAGCCGTACTCTTCGACGCGCGGAATGAAGTCGATCACCTCGTCGTAGATCTCCTGGCCGAGCTTCCCGTCATAGTCGGAGCCCGCCATCAGGTATTCGCCCGTCTTTCGCTTCGGGTACCCGACTCGCAGGAAAAGCCAAACCTTCATGGTGTTCTCCTTCCGGACTGGTTGAACGGCACTAGTTGAACGGGAATACGTCGGCCATGGACGGACGGCTGGGCAGCAGTCCGTCAGCCGACAGGTAGTCCATGCACGCCTCCACGGTACGAACGTGCAACGGGGTCGCGTGGCATCGATTCGGGTCGGCCCCCAGCAGCTCGATCTCGCGCTCGCAGGAATCCTTCTCGTCCGGGCTCATGTAACGGGGCGCCGCGAGCGCGGCCCGGTCGAACGCGTCCACGACGGCTTCGCCGAGGCCCCGGTTCCCTTCGGCGACTTCACGTCGAAGCGCCAGGAAGTGGTAGAGGGGATAGATTTCCGTTCGCTTGAACCACGAGACGTGCGCCGGAGCGTCTCCGATGGGGAAGCAGAGGTCGGCGCTGCTCGCCACCATCGCCTCCAGGTCGCCGTACGGATCCGGGCTCTTGCCCGCGCCCGCCGCCGCCACCCAATTGAACCAGTGGCCGCCCGCGCCCCCGGGATAGATGACCGCGTCCAGTTCACCGGAGCCGAGCCGGGGCAAGAGCTCCGAGGACTTGAACCGGCCCCGCTCGGCCAGGCAGGACCACTCCCCGCCCATGGCCCCGTCGCTTTCGATGGGCTCGGCCGCCACCCACTGCACGTCCTTGCGCTCGACGCCGAAGTCGTCGGCCAGCAAGCCCCTGAGAAACACGCTCGTCGCCCCGAGCACCCGCCCCATGCCGACCCTGCGGCCGCGTAGATCGGGCGGCGTCAGACCGCGCCGCATGACGAGCTTTCGTTGGACCATTCCCCGCGTCACGAAGACCGGAAGCGCCACCAGGGTCTGCTCCAGTCCCTTGGAGAGCCGGACGAGGAAATCGGGAATGACCTGCTCGGTGCCGGCGTATTGTTCCTCCACCTCGCCGCGCAGCCGCCGCGAGGTCCTCGCGTCGAACACCGCGGGCTCGAACTCGACCGGGAAACCGTCGACCTTCACGCTCCCGTCCAGCAAGGCCCGGGTCCAGCAAACGTCGGGGATTTGAAGGAGCAAGGCCACTAGCTTTCCTTTGCCTGGTAGATCTGGATCACATTGCCCTCGAGATCCGCGATGAAGGCGATCCACCCGTGCGAGACCTCCAGCACCTCGTGGACGATGGAGACACCCCGTTGCCGGTAGGTCTCGATCAGGTCGGCGATACCGCCGGCGACCTGGAAACTCGGGACGAACCCGACCCGGCCGCGCGGCTCGCGCGCCGCACGGCCGCCTTCGTGCAAGACCAACGGCGGTCCGGAAGTGGAGAATTCATGGTTCACGCCCGCGACCCCTCCCTGGCGGACGAAACCCAGGACGTTGCTGTAGTAGTCCGCGGCGGCCTCCAGATCCTCCACGTAGACCAGGAGGCGGCGCGTGGTGAAGAGGGCCGGCTCATCCATTCCCTGCCCTCTCCTTCACGCCGGCGTTCGGGTCGTGCCGCTCGTGCAAGGAACCGGCCGGCGTCTCCGCCCGGCGCTGCAAGGGCTCGAAGAAGTAGCGCTGCAGCAGACTCCTTCCCAGGTCGATGATGTCGACGCGCAACTGCTCCGCGGCGGTTTCGTCCTTGGAGCGGAAGGCCATGCAGATGCCGCGATACGCTTCGGCCACATGGCTCATGTATCCGGGCACCGCGACGTGAAACGACCGGTATCGGGAACAGGGGTAACCCATCGTCTCGATCAGGCGAGCCAGCCGGTGCGAAAGAGATCTGCTGGCAATGAAACGCTCGACACGGCTTCGGATCGCCAGGAAGCCGGGACGGTCGTCCTCCTCGGCCGCCGCGGCCAGCGCCGCCACCAGTGCTTCCAGCTCGGTCACGTCTTCGTGGGTCATCTTCTGGCAAGCCAGTTTGACGGCCAGCCCCATGAGGTGCCCGTGGATCAGGTACAGCTCGTCCGCGTCTTCCGGCGTGATGTCCGCAACGAAAGCGCCGCGTCCCTGCCGGTAGACCACCAGACCGTCCCGCTCAAGGATGCGCAGCGCTTCCCGGACGGGCGAACGGCTGATGCCCAACGTCGCGGCAATCTCCGGCTCCCGGATGCTTTGGTTGGGGCGCAAACGGTCCGCCAGAATCTCACCGGTGAGGTGATCCAGGGCCTTCTGAACGAGATTGTTTCGGGAGCTTGACATGGCACACACCCTTGCATAGTCTACAGATCTGTCGACAAAACAGTATACAGATAAGCGAACACTGTCAAGGGAGGTTTCCATGCAGGTCATCGATGGCGACGGTCACGTGAACGAACTGGCCCGGAACGAGGAGCTGGTGAAGTACATGCCGAAGGGCTGCCGGGCGTGGCAGACGTTTCCGGTCCTCGATCACCTCCACTTCCACTACCTGAAGCCATCCTTCGGGCAAAAGGAGTTCGGCAATCCCGGTCCGCGGGAGTGGCTGGAGTTCCTGGAGAAGACCGGCATCGACTGGTCGGTGCTCTATCCCACCTGGGGTCTGGCCATGGGCCGGCTCGTGTCGATGGAATGGGCCATCGCCGCCTGTCGGGCCTACAACAACTGGCTCTACGACACCTTTCTCAACCACAGTCCCAAGCTCAAGGGGGTGGCCCTGATACCGATCCAGGATGTGGACGCCGC
>JAPOPM010000169.1 GCA_026712905.1 Deltaproteobacteria bacterium | reverse complement strand
CGGTGATGGAAGTGTGGACGAGGGCGGAATGGTGGAGTTGGCGGTGACGCTGAGCAAGGCGAGCGATGACGTCGTGACGGTGTCGTATCGGACGGTGGACGGTACGGCGAATGCGGCGTCGGACTACACGGCGGCATCGGGGACGCTGACGTTCGAGGCAGGGGTGAGGCGGCAGGTGATCGGTGTTGCGACCACCCAGGACGAACTGGCGGAGTCGGACGAAAAATTCACGGTGGAGTTGAGTGGGCCGAATGGGGCGACGCTGGGCGACGCCACGGGGACGGCGACGATCATCGACGACGACACGGAGACGCCACCGGTCGAGACCGTGTTGCCGGTGGTTTCGATAGAGGACGCGACGGTGGACGAGGGCGGGACGGCAGAGTTGGCGGTGACGCTGAGCAAGGCGAGCGAGCAGGCGGTGACGGTGTCGTACGCGACGGTGGACGGGACGGCGGCGGCCGGTCTGGACTACACGGCGGCATCGGCGACGCTGACGTTCGAGGCGGGGGCTAGGCGGCAGGTGATCCGTGTTGCGACGACGGAAGACGAGCTGGTGGAGTCGGACGAAGAGTTTACGGTGGAGTTGAGCGGCCCGAACGGGGCGACGCTGGGCGACGCCATCGGGAGAGTAAGGATCACCGACGACGACAGCGAGGCTCAACCTGTCTTGCCGCGGCTGAACATCGCGAACGCCACGGTACGAGAAGGCGGCACGGCGACGTTCGTGGTGCGGTTGAGTGCCGCGAGCGCCACGCCCGTGACCGTCGCCTACCAGACGGTGGACGGCACGGCCGCGGCGGGGTCTGACTATACCGCGGTTGCGGGTACGCTCCGCTTCGCCGCGGGCGCCACGACCCAAGGGCTGAGCGTGGAAACCCTCGCGGATGAGCTGGTCGAAGGTGACGAACGTTTTCGGGTCGAGCTGAGCACGGCGGTCGGCGCGACCATCGCCGACGGCGTCGGAGAAGGGACCATCGTCGACGAGCGGCCGTCTCTTGATCCGGTGAGCCGGGTCGTCCTACCCGAGTTGGGACGAGCGCTGGCGTTCAACGCCGTCAGGTGCCGCATCGATGAAGCATTCTCGAATCTCGCCAAGGACGCGACCCGGCCCTTCGTCCGTCTGCCGGTACGTCCCGCGGCCGCCGCTCCGGAGTGGGGTGCCCCAGGCCCCATGCCTCTGAGTGTGGAGCGAACCCTGGGAGGAGCGTCGTTCCTGGTGTCCTCGAAGGGGGGCATCTCGATGTGGGGCTGTACCGATTACCGCAGTCTTGCCGGTGTCAGGGACCGGGCCGTCACCTGGGACGGGGACGTTTTCAGCGGGCAGTTCGGAGCGGAAGTGAAACTTCATGCCAATGGGTTCCCGGGATGGGCCGGGACTCCATCAAGCGCCTCTTTCGGTCCGAAGGGTGTGGCGGGATTCTCCATATCGCGGTCCCGGGCCTCTTTCGACTACGAGGCTGGGGATGGCGATGAAGGCGGCGAGTATGACCTGGCGCTCATCGGCCTGCACCCCTACATCGGCTGGTCCATCGCGCCCGGCGTTCACGTGTGGGGCACCGTGGGCCTGTCCTGGGGCAAGCTCGGAGTCACGGATGACATCATCGGGACGCTACGCGAGGGCGACGCCCGGCTGAACTCCGGAGCGCTGGGCCTCAGCGCCCGCGTTCTGGCACGGGATGCGCTGTTCCTGAAGCTGAAGGGCGAGGCGGCGCTGGCACAGCTTGACGGCGAGCGCGTCACTTCGCTGTTCGGGTCCGGAATCGACCTGGGTCGCCTGCGGCTGAGCCTGGAAGGCAGCCGTGAATACGCTGTCCGGGCGGGCGGGACGCTCACGCCGTGGGGCGAGCTGGGCGTGCGCCACGACGGCGGGGACGGGGAGAACGGTGTCGGCGTCGAACTCGGCGGCGGCCTGCGTTACGCGCACCCCGTGACCGGGTGGAGCGCGGAAGCCCAGGGCCGGTGGCTCGCGACGCATGGAGGCGCGCTCGAACGCGAGGCCGGCTTCGGTGCTCTGGTGCGCTTCGCCCCGGGGTCGGGCGGGCTCGGACCCTCGTTCAGTGTGGCCTCAAGTCTGGGCGACGGCGCAAGCGGCGTGCAGGCATTGTGGGAGCGCGACGCCATGGGGCGGCTCCCGAGCGCCATGACGGCGGCCTCTTTCGAAGCGCGGATTGCTTACGGCTTCGCGGCGCTTCGCGGCGGGGGTGTGTTGACACCCTACGGGGCGTTGAGCATGCACCGCGAACGCGGACGGGGTTATAGGTTGGGCGTACGCATGGCGCCCAGACCGTCGGCGGTCTTGAGTCTGGAGGCCGAAGTCCGGGAGCGTCCCACGGCGACCGAGCATGGAGTCACGGCCCGCGTGAGGGTAGGGTTCTGATGGCGCAACGGAGGCAACCACGAAGAGTCGGCGTTGAGATTCCGGGAGCCGATGTCCAGGGGGTTCTGGGCGACATCCGCGAGGCCGAATCCCTGGGGATCCAGGCGGTGTGGCTCACCACCGGAGGACCCCGGACCGCGGACAACAACATCCGCCGTGACACCCCGAGCATCCTCGCGGCCGCGGCCATGTGCACCGAGACCATCCAGCTTGGCACCGCCATCGTGCTGACCTGGCCGCGCCACCCGCTGTCTTTCGTCGAGTATGGCGAGGCCATGGCGCAACTCGCCCCGGGGCGATTTCGTCTGGGCCTGGGCCCGGGCAACAAGGCGCCCATCGAACGGACCTACGGTTTCGCGTTCGAGCGGCCCTTGGGCCACCTGACCGAGTACGTTCAGATCGTCCGGGCGGTGCTGCGCGAGGGAGGAGTGAACTTCAACGGACGCTTCTACCGTGCGCAGACCGCGGATAACGTTCCGGTGGACGTGCCGGTGCTGATCTCCGCGGTGCGGCCGAAGTCGTTCGAACTGGCCGGCGCCAGTACCGACGGCGCCATAAGCTGGCTGTGTCCCGGCGCCTACCTGCGCGACCATGCCGTTCCGCTCATGGCCGCGGGCGCGGAGAAGGCCGGTCAGCCTACGCCTCCGCTCATCGCCCACGTGGCCGTCAGCCTGCACGACGACTGGAACGAAGTCGAAGCCGTCGCCAGGGAGCGCTTCGATTCGTACATGCGACGGGACCCTTACGTGGAAATGTACCGCATCGCCGGCTTCGCCGAAGCGGAGCAACGGGCGTGGAGCACGCCGATGCTGCGGTCCCTGGTGGTCTCCGGCGACGAAGCCGAAGCCGAACGGCGGCTGCTGGAGCTGTTTTCCTTCGGCGCCGCGGAGATCATGGTCAGCGTCCTGCCCGCCGGCAACGACCCCGAGTCCAGCCGCCGGCGCACCCTCGAATTTCTGGGCAAGTTCGCACGCACCCTGTAAGCCGTCCGGCGGGTATCCGCCGGGGTCGCGGCCGATTACACTCCGGGACAGGTGGCGGTGACGCCGCCGTCCACTGGCAGCATGACGCCGGTGATGTAGTCGGCGTCGTCCGAGGCCAGGAAAAGCGCGGCCTGGGCCACGTCCCAGGCGGTGCCGCCCCGGCCCAGGGGAACGATGGCGTCACGGGCCTTGCGGTATTCGTCCGCCGAGGTGAATCCCTTGTGCTCGTAGCTGGGCTTCCCGCCCACGATCCGGCGGGTGAACGGCGTGTCGATGTAGCCCGGCAACACGCAGTTTGCGCGGATGTGCTTGTCGGCGTATTGCAGTGCCAGGTTCTGGGTGAGCTGGTTCACCGCGCCCTTGGCGGCGGAGTAGGAGGCGGTGGGCACGTTGACGTGGCGGATGCTGGCGATGGACGAGACGTTGACGATGGCGCCGCCGCCCTGGCGGATCATGATGGGGATGACCGCCTTGCAGGTGAGCAGCACCGACGTCACGTTGCGCGCCAGCACGGCATCCCAGTCGTCGCGTTCGATGTCCAGGACCCACCGGCCCGGGCCCTGGCCGCCGACGTTGTTGTGCAGGATGTCGATGCGCCCGAAGGTGTTCACGCATGCGTCCACCATGGCCTTGACGTCCGTTTCCGAGGTCACGTCCGCGGCGAACGTCGCGCAAGTGCCGCCCTCGGCTTCGATGATGGCTCGGGTTTCCTCGGCCGCCTCCAGGCGGTAGTCCACCGCGAACACCTTGGCGCCCTCGCGCGCGTAGAGCACCGCTGCCGCCTTGCCGTTGCCCCATCCGGGCTCGATGGAGCCGGCTCCCGCCACCAGCGCCACCTTGCCCTTGACGCGCTCGCCTCGCTTGATCGCTTCCATGCTTCATCCCTCCGGCGCGTCACGCTTCCCCCGTGTCGGGGTTCCGGCGCGCCTGTTTGTCGTCAGGCGCGGCGGATGCACGCCTCGATCTCGTCCAGGGCTTCCGGGTTCGCCAGGGCTTCCCGGTTGCGGACAGGCTCGTGGTCGAGGATGGCGGATACGGCCTTTTCCACCTTCTTCCCGTTCCGTGTCACCGGCACCTGGCTGATCTGTTCCACGATGGCCGGGACGTGGCGCGGCGTGGCCTGGGCGCGGATGGCCGCGCGAATGGCGTCGGTGGTTTCCGGATCCAGGAGCCGGTCCAAGACCACGAACAACGCGACCCTCGTTTCATCCTCGTCCCGGTAGCCGGCGACGATGCTATCCTGGACGAAAGGCAGCCGTTCGACGATCCGATAGATTTCCGCGGTGCCGAACCGTATCCCCGCGGGATTGAGCGTCGTGTCGCTGCGGCCGTGGACCACGAATCCCTGCTCGGGCGTGGCCTCCAGGTAGTCACCGTGACGCCAGACGCTGGGATAGGCGTCGAAGTAGGTCTCACGGTATCGGGCATCGTCCGGGTCGTTCCAGAAGCCCAGCGGCATGGAGGGGAACGGCTTCCGGCACACCAGTTCCCCCTGTTCGCCCGCCAGCGGGCGCCCGTGCTCGTCGAAGACGGCGACGTCCACGCCCAGGGCGGGTCCCTGGATCTGCCCCGGGTAGACCGGCGAGATCGGGTTCCCGAGCACGAAGCAGCCGATGATGTCCGTGCCTCCGGAGATCGAGCAGACCTGCGCGTCCGGCTTGATGGCGTCGTGGACGTAGTGGAACTGGGACGCCTCCAGCGGCGATCCGGTGGAGAGGACGGCGCGCATGCGCTCGAGCCGGTACTCGCCCGCGGCACGGAATCCGTTCTTCTCCAGTGTGGCCAGGAGCTTGGGGCTGGTACCGAAGACGCTGATGCCGTGGTCCTCCGCCAGGCGGAACAGTCTGTCCTGATTCGGGTAGGTGGGGCTGCCGTCGTACAGGACCACCGTCGCGCCCTGGGCGAGTCCGCTCACCAGCCAGTGCCACATCATCCAGCCGCAGGTGGTGAAGAAGAAGACCGTGTCGGCGCGGCCCACGTCCGTGTGGAGCTTGTGCTCCACGTGGTGCTTGAGAGCGGTGCCGCCCGCGCCATGCACGATGCACTTGGGCAGCCCCGTGGTGCCGGACGTGTAGAGAATGTACACGGGATGGTCGAAGGGAACATCGGCGAACGTGGGTTCGGCGGGCTCGGCCTCGAGAAACGACTCCCACGCCGTGGCGCCGCCGGGCAGCCGCGCTCCGGTGCCCGAGACCACGACCCATCGTTCGAGGCCGGGGAGCGCATCCACCAGCCGTTGCGTCTTTTCGATGCAATCGTGCTGGTTGCCGTTATAGGAGTATCCGTCCGCCGACACCAGCACCTTCGGATGGATTTGACTGAAGCGGTCGAACACTCCCTGGAACCCGAAGTCCGCGGAGGTGGCGGTCCATACCGCGCCCAGAGAGGCCGTCGCCAGCATGGCCACCACGGTTTCCAGCACGTTGGGCAGATAGCCCGCGACCCGGTCGCCGGGGCCCACGCCGGCGCGCCGAAGGGCGGCCTGGCAGCGGCCGGTGAGCGCATGAAGCTCCCGGAACGTCACCGTGCGGCAGTGGCCAAGCTCGTTCTCCTCGATGATGGCGACACGCTCGTCACGGTGCCGGAGAAGCTGCCCGGCGAAGTTGAAGCGGGAGCCGGGGAACCACACTTCGCGTTCCAGGCGGCCGGCAGGGGGCATGGCGTCGTCCGCCAGCACCGGCCCGGCCGGCGTCTGTCCCGTGGCGTCCAGCCACGCCGCGGCCCAGAAATCCTCCAGCCGCGAAACGCTCCAGCGGTGCAGCGCCGCAAAGGAATCGTCCGGAATGTCGTGAGCGGCACGCAACCTTTCACGGAACCGGTATAGATGGGAATCCCGAACCTGCTGCGCCGTGGGTGTCCATAGAGGCGTCATGGTGTCCGCTCCGTGACGGGTTTGCCGCCGGCCCGGCCGGACACGCCGCCGGCGAACGGGCACAGGCGGTTGCCCGTGACGATGGCGCGGTTGGGCGCGTCGAACCCGGTTCTCAGCGCGAAATCCGCGTGCATGATCGATGTGCGGTCATTCGTGTGCACGGCGCCGAACAGGTGTCCCATCTCGTGGATGATCGCCGCCGCGTCATGGTTCAGTTCGCCGTCGTCGTAGGTGAAGTCCTCGCCCACGTGGCTCACGATGTAGTTGCCCAGCCCCTCGGTGCAGTTGCCGAAGCGGTCGGCGCGCGCGCGCCCGCCGCGGTAGAAGTTGAGCGGCTGTTGGGTCAGGCCGATGACGACGTCGTAGGGCCGGTCGCCGCCCGCCCGCGGGTACGCGCTCTTGAGACGGCGCATGAGCACCACCGAGGAGGTCGTGGTGCCTTGCACCCGCCACGCCTCGGCGGCCTCGAGGGCGAGGCGGATGTTGAATTCTCTTTCGTAGTAGTCGGAGGCCGCCCGCAACAACTCCCTGGCCGTATGACGCCACCCCGCGTCCGCCCGCCGCAAGGCTGGATCGGCCACGACCTTGACCCGCACCACCCGCACCCGCAAGTCCCCGCGATCCGGGAGCGCCGCCGCGCACCCCGCCAGCACGAGCGCGCTACAGGCGAACCCGATTGTCCAGCGGCGCGTCCTCATCGGCGAGGGTCTCCACGTCGTCCTGCTCCAGCGGACCCTTGTAGTAGCAGCGTCGTATCTTGCTGAGGGGCTCGGGGAACAGGTGCCGGCCGAGATCCGTGGCCCGGCGCTCCATCTCTTTCACGCTCATGCGCTTCGCGGCCTTGCTGGCCAGCACCACCACGTTCTGGATCTCGCTCAGCACGTGGGCGCGGTTGCCGAACGTGGCAAAGGTATAGACCTGCGGAAAAACGCCTTCCAGGGTCTTGATGGCGGCCCGGACGAACGCGCTGTCGGGGCCCCGGAGCGCGCCGATGAGGTTGATCACCAGCGCCCCCTCGTCGCTCAGCTTGTCACGCGCCGTGTCCAGGAACTCCTGGGTGATCAGGTGGAACGGCATGTTGTCGGCGAAGTAGGCGTCCAGCAGGATCAGGTCGAAACGCTCCCCGGAGTGCGTGAGGAATATGCGCCCGTCGCCGCTGTGGACGCGCTGGCGCGGGTCCTCGCGGAAGTCGAAGAACTCCCGCGCCACCTCGATGACCTCCGGGTCGATCTCGACGCTGTCGATCTCCATCTCCGGACACGCCTCATGGAACGTCTTGGCCATGGAGCCGCCGCCGAGCCCGATGAACAGTACCTTGGCGGCGTCCGGCCGAAGTGCCAGACCCAGGGATGCGAAACGCGAGTAGACCAGCTCCAGGGAGGTGGGGTCCTTGCGGTTCATGGAGCTCTGCAAGGTACCGTCGAAGTAGAGGTAGCGCCGCTCCCGCGTCTCTTCCACGCGGATCCGGTGGTAGCGGGTGCTCTTCTCGTACAGGGTCGTGGACCAACCGCGCCCCAGGGGCGCCAGCATTGACATCAGGGCTCCCGGTGACACCGTCGACAGGGGTTTCCCGCACTCCGCGAGCCAGGCCAGAAGGCGCTGCATGGCGTTCAGGCGGCCGGCCGGGCGCCGCCGGCCACGGCGTCACAGTTGACTGTAGTAGGAGTCTTCATGGACCAGCGACATGGGCTCCAGCAGATCCTCGGGGATGCCGTCGATGAACTGGGACGGGCGCGAGAACACCATTCCCAGGTTCCGGTCGTACACCCGCGCGGGGTAGGAGAAGAACAGGTTTTCCTTGGCGCGGGTGGCGGCCACGTACAACAGCCGGCGCTCCTCCTCCAGCTCCTCCAGGCTGTTGGTGTTGTAGTAGGACGGGAAGCGTCCCTCGAGCGTCCAGATGATGAACACCGAATGCCACTCCAGCCCCTTGGCGGAGTGCACCGTCGAAAGCACCAGCGGTCCTTCGTCCGGGTCCACCGGAAGGGCCTCGTCCACGCTGGCGGAGGGGGGCTCCAGGGCCATGTCGCTCAACAGCCGCTCGATGCTCTGGTAGCGCTCGGTGAGGCCCTGGAAGTGCTCCAGGTCGCGCAGCCGCTTGGGGTAGTCGTCGGCGTGCTTCCGCTTGAGGATGGGAAGGTAGTACTGCATCAGGTACTGGGCCATGTCCGCCGGACGGGTGCGTTCGGCGCATTCGCCGAGGACCCGCGCCAGGGTCTTGAGCCCCTGGGAGGCGCGGCCGCGGGACTCCAGCTCCAGCAGGCCGCGGCTCGGGTCGTCCTGGCCCAGGATCCGCTCGATGAGCTTGCGGCTCATCTGCGGGCCGACCCCCTCCAGCAGCATCAGCACCCGGCCCCAGGACACCGCGTCGCTGGGGTTGCTGAGGACCCGCAGGTGCGCCAGCACGTCCTTGATGTGGGCGGTCTCCATGAACTGGAAGCCGCCGCGCTTGACGAACGGGATGTCGTGCCGCGTCAGCTCGATCTCCAGGTCGAAGGAGTGGAAGCTCGAGCGAAACAGCACGGCCATGTCCCAAAGGGGCACCCCTTCCTCCCGCAGCTCCAGGATGCGCTGGCACACGAAACGCGACTGGGTGTGCTCGCTCTCCGCCTGCACCAGCAGCGGCACTTCGCCCTCGCTCTTGCGGCTGAAGAGCGTCTTGTCGTAACGTTCCGCCGCGCGCGTGATGATCTCGTTGGTGAGCCGCAGGATCGGCTGGGTGCTGCGGTAGTTCTCCTCCAGCGGGATGAGGGTGGCGCCGGGGAACTGGTTGGGGAAGTCCATGATGTTGCGGAAGTTGGCGCCGCGGAACGAGTAGATGCTCTGGGCGTCGTCGCCCACCGCCATGACGTTGTCGTGGGTGCACGCGAGCCGCCGGATGATGTCGGACTGGAGTCGGTTGGTGTCCTGGTACTCGTCCACCATGATGAAGCGGAAGCGGTCGGACAGGCGCCGGCGCAGGTCCTCGTTGGAGTCCAGCAGGTCCTTCAGGCGGGTGAGCAGGTCGTCGTAGTCCAGCAGCGACTTCTCGCGCTTGTACGCCTGGTAGCGTTCGGTGATGGTGACCAGCTCTTCCAGGTAGTCCGCCAGGTGGGAGTACTCGCGCTGCACCAGGTCCGGCAGCGGCACCTGTGTGTTGCGCGCCAGGCTGTGAATCTCGCCGATGGTCTGCTTCCGCGGGAAGCGCTTGTCGCGCTTGTCCAGACCCATCTGCGCGCGCAGGAGCTGGAACACGTCCTCGCTGTCGCCGCGGTCCATGATGGTGAAGCTCGGCGCCAGGCCCTGAAGCTGGCCGTACTGCCGCAGCACCATGTTGCCGAAGGAGTGGAAGGTGCCGCCGGCGACACGCTCGCAGCGGGAGTCGGTCAGCAGGCTCGCGCGCCGCAGCATTTCCTCGGCCGCGCGCCGGGTGAAGGTGAGCAGCAGGATCGACTGCGGATCGATGCCGCGCTCGATGAGGCGCGCCACCCGGTACACCAGCGTCCGGGTCTTGCCGGTGCCGGCGCCGGCGATGACCAGGAGCGGTCCATCGAGGAACATCGCCGCTTGGCACTGTGCCTCGTTGAGCTCCTCCTCGTAGGCAATGGCGGATTGCGCGCCCGTGGGCGGCGCGTCGATGTTCTTCAGGACGTATTTTCGCGCCAAGTGTGTCTCTCCGGTGTCTCTCCGATGTTGGTCCGGGTCCCGAAAGCTCGCTTCGGGGACATCGGACAAAGTAACACAACGCGGGTCGCCCGCAAAGATTTCGCTTGCAAACCCGCGGCTGAACGACTAAACAAGCACCAGCCTTCGACCGGATGACATGGAAAATGTCCGGCATTCCGACCGTTTCACTCCCTGACCGTTTCGCTTCCGCGGTGTTCGTCCTCGCGGTTCTGCTCGTTCCTGTTTTCTCGGGGTCCTCGATTTCCCTGGCCCAGACCCGCCTCGACGGCGTGGTGGTGGCGGCGCACCCGGCCGCCGTCAAGGCGGGCATGGGTATCCTGGAGCAGGGGGGCAACGCGGTGGACGCCGCGGTCGCCGCCGCGTTTGCCCTGGCCGTGCTCGATCCACCCTCGTCCGCCCTTGGCGGTGGCGGCGTCATGGTGTTCTACCGGGCGCCGGAGAAACGGGTGCACGCGCTGGACTTCACCGAGGTCTCGCCCGCCGCGGCCACTCCGGAGTTGTACCGGAAGGGGGACGCGCGCGAGCCGCCCGACAGCGGCGCGCTCGCGGTAGCGGTGCCGGGCACCGTGGCGGGCCTGGTCGAGGCCTTGAATCGCTTCGGCAGCCTGCCGTTGGAGACCGTGCTGGCTCCGGCCATCGGCCATGCCGTCGAGGGAGTGCCGGTGACGCCGCGTTTCCGCAGGGCCATTGACGCGGACCTGGCGGCTTTGCGGCAACGCCCCAACTTCTCGCGCATCTTCCTCAAGGCCTCCGGGGTTCCCTACGAGGTGGGCGCCATGATCCGGCAGCCGGAGCTGGCCGAGACCCTGAAGGACATCGCCAGGGACGGGGCGGCGGCCTTCTACGAGGGGGCGGCCGGACAGGCGGTGGCCGCGCGCATCCAGCGCGACGGCGGCGCCGTGAACCTGGACGACTTCCACAGTTACCGGCCCGCGTGGCGCCGCCCCCTCATCGGCGGCTACCGCGGCCGGACGGTGCTGACCGTGCCGCCGCCCAGCCTCGGAGGAGTGGCGCTCGTGGGGCTGCTGAACGTCCTGGAAGGCTACGGCGCGGACCAGTTCCACCACAACTCGGGAGCCTACCTGCACCTGATCGCCGAGACCACCAAGGCGGGCATGAACGACATGCTGAGCACCCTCGGGGATCCCGATGCCGATGAACTTCCGGTCCGGCGCTTCACCTCCGCGGAACGCGCTTCCGAGGTGCGCCGGAAGATCTCCATGGAACAGGCCGCTCCCGCGGTCCCGCCGGGGGTGGCGCCGCGGGCGCAGGCCCACGCCGCCACGAACCACATCGGCGTGCTGGACGGGGAGGGCAATGCCGTCTCCATGAGTCTGGCCCTCGGCAGCCCTTTCGGCGCCAAGGTGCTGGTGCGCGAGGCCGGCATTATCCTCAACAACCGGATGCGCGACTTCTCGCTGGCCGGCGACTCCGGTGACGCCGCCGCGGACGCTGCCAACGCCCTCAAGCCGCGCACGCGGCCGGCAAACGGCATGACCCCCGTGATCCTGCTGCGGGATGAGCGGCCGGAACTGATAGTCGGCGGGTCGGGAGGGGCGCAGACCACAGGGGCGGTGCTCCAGACCATCCTCAACGTGGTGGACTTCCGCATGCCCTTGGCGGAGGCGGTGGCGGCCCCGCGCATTCACGCGGTGCCGGACGCGCAATGCACGCTGGAGGCGGAGGTTGGAGTGAGCGAGAAGGCGTTGGCGCTGCTGGCGGACCGGGGGCACGCGGTGCGGCGCGGTCGCCTCCAGGGCGCGGTGCAGGCCATCGGCGCGGAGGGGCGCGGCATCACCGCGGCTTCGGACCCGCGCAAGGCCGGCGCGGCGCGTTGAGGCACACGCGACGATGTCGGCTCAGCGGGCGTCGAAGGGGTTCTTGAGGAGGATGGTCTGGTCACGGTCCGGGCCCACGGATACGATGACGATCTCCGTCTCCACGAGTTCTTCCAGCCGCTCCATGTAGCGTCGCGCGTTGGCGGGCAGGTCGGCGACGCGGCGAGCGCCCGTGACCGGTTCCTGCCAGCCGGGGAATTCTTCCCACACGGGCTCCAGGGTCTCCATCACCTTGAGGCTTGCGGGAAAGTGGCGCAGGAGCTTGCCTCCCACCCGGTAGGCCGTGCACACGCGGATTCGGGGTGACCCGGTGAGCACGTCCAGCTTGGTCAGGGCGAGGCCGGTGAGGCCGTTGAGGCGCACCGCGTGCCGCACCGCCACCGCGTCGAACCAGCCGCAACGGCGCGGCCGTCCGGTGGTGGCGCCGTACTCGTCGCCGTCCTGGCGCAGCTTGTCGCCCTCGGACCCGGTGAGCTCGCTGGGAAACGGTCCGCCGCCCACACGGGTTGTGTAGGCCTTGGTGATGCCGATGACCTCGTGGATGTGCCGCGGTCCGACGCCCGCGCCGCTGCATACCCCGCCGATGACCGTGTTGGACGAGGTGACGTACGGATAGGTGCCGTGGTCGAGGTCCAGCAGAGTCCCTTGGGCGCCCTCGAACAGCACGTTTTTTCCTTCGCGGAAGAACTCCTCCAGCAATACCCCGGTGTCGGTGACGTACGGCGCCAGCCTGTCGCGGTAACCGCCGTAGGTGCGGTGGATGTCGTCGAAGTCCAGCGCCTGCTCCTTGAGGATCGCCTTCAGGTAGACGTTCTTTTCCGCGATGTTGTGCTCGAGCTTGGCGCGGAAGGTGTCCTCCTCCAGCAGGTCCACCACGCGGATGCCCACGCGCGCCGCCTTGTCCTCGTAGGTGGGGCCGATGCCCCGGCCGGTGGTGCCGATCTTGCCCTCGCCGCGCATGCGCTCCCGCGCCAGGTCGATGGCCCTGTGGTAGGGCATGATCAGGTGCGCCTGTTCGCTGATGCGGAGCTGGCGCTTGTCCGTGAGGTGCCCCTGCCGCCGCAGCTCGTGCAACTCGTCCAGCAGCACTTCGACGTCGAGCACCACGCCGTTGCCGATGACGCAGACCTTGTCCTCGTGAAGCGCGCCCGAGGGGATCACGTGCAGGATGGTCTTCTTGCCGTTCACCACCAGGGTGTGGCCGGCGTTGTTGCCGCCCTGGAAGCGCACCACCACGTCCGACCGCCGGGCCAGCAGATCGACGATCTTGCCCTTGCCCTCGTCGCCCCATTGGGCGCCTATGACCGCGACGTTCGCCACCTGCCGCGCCTCACAGCTTCACGGCCGTCGAGGAGATCACCTCGGGCAGCGCCCGGAACTTGTCCATCACTTCCTTGGGCACCGCGTTGTCCACGTGGATGAACGAAATCGCGCGGCCGCCGGCCTGTTCCCGCCCCAGCTCCAGTCCGGCGATGTTGATGCCGTTGTCGCCCAGCAGCGAGCCCAGCGCGCCCACCACCCCGGGCACGTCGCGGTTGTAGGACACCAAAATGTGCCCCTCGGGAACGGCCTCGAAGTAGAAGTCGTTGATGCGCACGATACGCGGGTTGTTGGTGCCGAAGAGGGCGCCCTCGATCTCCGCTACCTCGCCTTGCGAGCGCACCCGCACCTTGATGTAGCTGGCGAAATCCTCCGCGCTTTCGCTCTTGGACTGGACCACCTTGATGCCACGCTCCTGCGCGATGAACGGCGCGTTCACGTAGTTGACCCGTTCCCCCAGGGCGAAGCTCAGCACGCCCTTCAGCACCGCCAGGGCGATGGGGGCGATGTCGTACTGGGCCACGTCGCCGCCGCCCTCGATCTGGATCTCTTCCGGGAACCGGCCGAGCAACTGCACGTGGAGGCTGCCGAGCTTCTCGCCCAGGGTCAGGTAGGGCTGCAGCTCCCGCAGCAGGTCCTGGCTCACGCTGGGGGCGTTCACGGCGTACCGGACGACGCCGTCCACGAGGTAGTCCCGCACTTGCTCCGCCACGGCGATGGAGACGTTGAGCTGGGCCTCGTCCGTGGACGCGCCCAGGTGCGGTGTGGTCACCACCTGGTCCAGTTGCACCAGCGGGTGCTCCGGGCCGGGCGGCTCCTCCACGTACACGTCCACCGCCGCTCCCGCCACCTTGCCTTCCTTGATGGCGTCGGCCAGGTCGTTCTCGTCCACGATGCCGCCGCGCGCGCAGTTGATGATGCGCACGCCGTCCTTCATCCGGGCGATGGTCTCGCGGTTGATGAGGCCGCGGGTCTCGTCGATGAGCGGGACGTGCACGGTGATGAAGTCCGCGCGCGCGTAGATGTCGTCCAGGCTCGCGGATTCCACGCCCATGCGCGCCGCCGCCTCGGCCGGGATGAAGGGGTCGTAGCCGAGTACCTTCATGCGCAGGCCCAGGGCGCGCTCGGCGACGATGCCCCCGACGTTGCCCAGGCCGATAACCCCCAGGGTCTTGTTGCACAGCTCCACGCCGGTGAACTTCTGGCGGCTCCACTTGCCGCTCTTGACCGACGCCACCGCCTGGGGAATGTGCCGCGCCAGGGCCATCATGAGCGAGATGGTGTGCTCGCCGGTGGTGACGTTGTTGCCTCCCGGCGTGTTCATCACCACGATGCCGCGCTGGCTGGCGGCGTCCACGTCGATGTTCTCCACGCCCACGCCCGCCCGGCCGATGATCTTGAGCCGGCCGGCGGCCTCGATGACGTCCGCGGTCACCTTGGTGCCGCTGCGCAGGATCAGACCGTCGTAGTCGCCGATGATCTCCTTCAACGCGTCGGGCTCGAGCCCCACGCGCACGTCCACGTCGATGTCCGCGGCCTTGTTCAGCACCTCCAGGCCCACGTCCGGCAGCGGGTCCGAAACCAGTACCTTCATCATGTCGCCTTCACTCCTGGTCAATTCCGCCGCCATGGGCGTCCTCATCAGGTTCCCGTAAAGGGGTGTCTCGTCCGCCTGCTCCCGAAGCTCTTCCATCAATCCAGTGCCTCCATGAGGATCTCCTGGGCCGCGGCCACGCCCTTGCCGAGGGTGACCGGCAGACCGAACTTACGAAACGCCATCTCCAGCGCGCTGATGGCCACGATCACGTCGAATGCCCCCATGTGTCCCACATGGGCGATGCGGATCACCTTTCCCGACAGGTGGTCCTGTCCCTCCGCCAGGGTGATTCCCATGTGCGCCCGCAGGTAGTCGAGCAGCACGTCGCCGTCGGAGCCGTCGGGGACGTAAAAGCCGGTGGCCGCGGGGCTGGGGTTGTCCGGGGACAGGAGCTTGAGCCCCATGGCCGTCACCGCCGCGCGGGTGGCCCGGGCCATGCGGTCGTGCCGTGCGTAGACCCGTTCCAGACCTTCCTCGCGCATGAGCTTCAGAGCGGCGCACAGCCCGAACACCAGCGACACCGCCGGCGTATACGCGGTGGAGCCCTTGGCCTGTCCCTTGCGCTCGCTCTCCAGGTCGAAGTAGAAGCGCGGCGAGGCGGGTTCTTTCGCGCGTTGCCAGGCGCGGTCGTTGAGGCCGATGAAGGCCAGCCCCGGTGGCAGCATCATCGCCTTCTGGGAGCCCGTCACCAGCACGTCGATGCCCCATTCGTCCATGGGCACGGACAGCACGCCCACCGCCGTGACGCCGTCCACCAGCAGCAGCGGCCCATCGCCGCGCGTCAGCTCGGCGATCTCGCGTACGGGATGGAGCGTGGTGGTGGAGGTCTCGCTGGCCTGGATCAATACGCCCTTCGTGTCCGGGTTCGCCTTGAGCGCCTGTTCCACCGCGCTCACCTCCACGGCCGTGCCCCATTCCACCGGGATCTCCACGACGTCGAGACCGTAGGCGCGGCAGATGCGCAGCCAGCGCTCGCCGAACTTGCCGCCGTTGACCACGACGACCTTGTCGCCCGGCGAGAACAGGTTGGCCACCGCCGCCTCCATGGCGCCGGTGCCGGAGGAAGCGAAGATGATCACGTCGTTGGCCGTGCCGAACAGAGGCTTGAGCCCCGCGCGGGCCTCCTCCAGGACCGCCGCGAACTCCGGCGTCCGGTGGTGGATCATGGTCTGGGCCATGGCCAGTTGCACTTCGTTGGGAATGGGTGTCGGCCCGGGAGACAGCAGGTATTGCTTGATCATGGCGTCACATCCGATGCGAGGAATAGTTCTTCGGAATTCTCCCGGCGATACCTTCCAGCGGGGGGCGGACAAGCCGGGATTTGCACAAAAAAAAGCCTGAACCTCTCTGGCATAGAGACCCAGGCGTTCGGCCGTCCATCAAGTCAGGTGTCGCGTCTCTTCATGAGCGCGTTCGCGAGACGCCACACTGGCACTCCCCCGTGGTGAACTCCACGTACACGCCAGTTGTGCGACTTTCTTCGTAACCCGGACCGGCGGTTTTGTCAATCAGAGGGCCGCCTCCGCACGGTCCCTTTCCATGCGCGCCGCGAGCATATAAGTTTCCAGTCCGTCATGGCCAACACACCCAAAATCGTCTTTTTCGACCTCGACGGCACGCTGCTGCGCTCTCAGGAGGGCCACGTGGCCTTCAACGAGGCCATCCTCAAGACCTTTGGCGTCCCCGGCGACATCCGCACCATCCGGCCCGACGGCAAGACTGATCCGATCATCCTGCAGGAGATCTTCGACGCCGGCGGCCACGACGTGGAATGGAGCCCGGCGGACACGGCCACCTTCAGCACGAACCTGAAGGACTGCTACACGCGCGCCATCTCCGAGGGTCCCACCCGAGTGCGCGCGCTCCCCGGCGTCCCCGAGCTGGTGGGCGAGTTGAGCCGCCTGCCGGACCTGTGCCTTGGCGTCGTCACCGGCAACATGGAGGTCACCGGCCGCCTCAAGCTCCAGGCCGCCGGCGTCGCCGAGCACATCGGCCCCGGCGCCTTCGGCAGCGACTCCGCCAACCGCAACGACCTCCCCCGCATCGCCATGGAACGGTGGAGTGCCCACCTGAACCTCCCGGTGGAGCCGCGCCACTGCGTCATCGTCGGCGACACCCCACGGGACCTGGAAGCCGCGAGAAGCAACGGCATGAAATGTCTGCTCGTGGCCACCGGGCGTTACAATCCCCTGGAGGAGCTTCGGAAGATCGAACCCGACGAGTTGTTGCCCGACTTCTCGGACACGCGGGCGGCGGTGCAGGCGCTGATGGGGTTGTTCGGGTAGGGTGCCGACATCGCCAACGAAGTGGGCCGCTGGGTGACTTCCCTGGCCCCGACCCGTAGCCAGTTGATCGACAGAGGCATGATTTGGAGTCCGAGCCATGGAGACACGGCCTTCACGGTGCCGATGTTCGATGAGTTCATGCGGCGGATCATGCCGGGCGGTCACTGGCGTTAGTCCCAGGGAGTGTTCCGTGACCGACCTGAGTGAGCCTCCAGGCCACGGTCCCGTTTTCTGATATTTGGGCAGCCCTCAAAAGTCGTCATCCCGCGGTGGAATCTGCACCCCCCGCTGCACCGCCGGCCGGGCGCCGACCCGGGCCAGCCAGTCACGCACGTTGGGATAGCGGTCGAGGTCGATCTCCTGCATCCGCCAGCGGTAGATCCAGGGGTAGGCCGAGATGTCGGCGATGGAATAGTCGCCCGCCAGGTAGTCCCGGTCTTTCAGCCCGCGGTTGAGGACGCCGTAGACGCGGTTGTTCTCCTTCTGCCAGACGTCCAGGTGGGCGTGCTCTTCGCCGGCGTCGCGGCGGCGGACCTGCCAGTGCACGCCGAGACCGGTGTGGGTGATGTGGCCGGAGGCGAAGAAGAGCCAGTTGAGGACCTCTATGCGCGCCGCCGGTTCCTGAGGCAGTAGCCGTCCCGATTTCTCCGCGAGATAGATGAGGATGGCGCCGGACTCGAACACCGTGACGGTCTGGCCGCCCGGACCGTCGTCATCGACGATGCAGGGTATCCGGCCGTTGGGGTTGATGGCGAGGTACCAGTCTTCCTTCTGCTCCATGTTCTCCAGGGCCATGGGCCTGACCATGTAGTCCAGCCCCGATTCCTCCAGCATGATGGAGGCTTTGCGGCCGTTGGAGGTGGCCTTGCTGTAGAGGGTGATCATCTTCGTCTGCTCCTTTCGGTGCCCGGTTCATGGCGACTTCATCGATTTCCTGTAAACTGAGTACATGGGATCCGCTCATCTTCGAGGATCCTGTTTCCCTTTGAGGGCTCTGTCCCATGGTTACACCCTATCGCGACATCCTGGACAAGGTGCGGCTGGCGATTTCCAGGAGGCGCGGAAGATGACCTGCAGGCGGACTTTGAGCGAAAAAAGGCTTTCAGTGGGATGATCGAAAGGGTACTCGTGGATGCATCCACGTAAGCGATGTGGACAGTCCGCGAGACACGGGTCGGAAGGAGAAGGAACGTGGAGTACACGGCGGTCACTAAGTATTCCGACGGATGGTGGATTGGCTGGATTGAAGAAGTTCCCGGCGTCAATTGCCAGGAACGCACTCACGAGGAATTGCGCCAGAGCCTTGCTGAAGCGCTTGCTGAAGCACTTGATTTCAATCGGAAAGAAGCCTTGGCTGCGGCAGGTGACAACTATCGGGAGGAGAAGGTCACCATTGCATGAATCGGATCGAACTCCTAAGGCACCTGCAAAGGCGCGGTTGCCGGCTGGTTCGTGAAGGAGGGCGGCACTCATGGTGGCGCAACCAGCGCGGCGACCGGCGTTCTGCAGTTCCGAGGCACCGTGAAATCAACGACCTTCTAGCCTGAAAGATATGCCGTGATCTCGGAGTCGACCCGGTCAAATAGCATGTAGGGGAACCGGAATCTCCAAGGACGCTGTTTCCTCTGATGGCTTTGTTTCATGTCTACACCCTATCGCGACATTCTGGATGAGGTGCGGCTGGCATTTCCCCAGCCGATCTCCGATCCCATCCACGACTCCTACTTCATCCACTCCATCATGCGCGCTCTCGACCAGGTGGACGCGCTGAAGGGTGAGTTGCCGATCCTCGGCGAGTTGACGTCGGGGGACTTCGAGACGGCGCGCACGGCGACCTTGCGGGAGGGGACGTCGTCGGTGGAGGCGGTGACCGCCGACCTCGTGGGCTACCTGCGCGGCATGACGCTATTCGGCCATCCGCGCACGCAGCAGAACGTGATCCCGCCGCCCACCATCCCCAGCGTGATCGGCGTCCTGTTGGCCTCCCTGTACAACCCCAACATCGCCTGGGACGAGTACAGCCGGCTCGTGGCGCTGGCGGAGGTGGAGGCCTCGGGCATCACCGCCGGGCTCATCGGCTACGACCCGGAGCGGTCCGGCGGGGTGTTCACCTTCGGCGGCACCGGCACCTCTCTCTACGGGGTGAAGATGGGGTTGGAGAAGGCTTGCCCGGACACCATTCAGAACGGTGTGTCTCAGGACGCCGTGATCCTGGTGTCGGACACCGGGCACTACTGCGCCGCCAACATCGCCGGCTGGCTCGGGCTGGGGACGCGCAACCTGATTACGGTGCCGACGACTCCGGACAACGAGATCGATGTGGCCCAACTGGAGGAGGCCGCCCGCAAGGCTCTGTCGGAAGGCCGGAAGATCGCCGCCATCATCGCCACCATGGGCACCACCGACTCCTTCGGTCTCGACGACCTCAAGGCCATCGCGGCGATGCGGGACACACTGGTGGACGAGTTCGGACTCGCCTACCGGCCGCACATCCACGCCGACGCCGTCATCGGCTGGGCATGGTCGGTGTTCAACGACTACGATTTCGAGGCCAATCCCCTGGGCTTCCGGCCGCGCACCCTGCGCGCCCTGGCGGGGGCGTGCCGCCGCATTCGCCACCTGCCG
>JAPOPM010000168.1 GCA_026712905.1 Deltaproteobacteria bacterium | reverse complement strand
CGGCAGGTTCTTGACCACGGTGATCAGCACCAGGATCGTGAATGTGCCGTATAGCGCCGGCAGCGGCCCCCAGGGAGTCGAGAACATGCCGATGTAGATGGCGCCGAGGGCGATGGAGGGGAAAATGTAGGGGGCGAAGGCGACGCCTTCGAGCCACCGCGCCAGCAGCGTGCCGCGGCCGCGAACCGCCGCATAGCCCACCAGCAACCCGAGCATACCGTTGCATACGGCCGCCAGCACGCCCAGTTTGATGCTGTTTCCCAACGCCGTCAGAATGCCCGGGGAATGGATGATGCCGGGCTCGCCATAGGCGAGGTCGGGGTTGCTTTCGCCGATCCAGAAATGCGCCGTCAAACCCTTCAGGGTATACTCGCCCGGCGTGATGATCAGGGATTCCCAGAGCAGGATCAGCAACGGCAGCACGACCGTCACGGCGAGGAAGGCGGCGACCCCGATGGTGGCCGGCCATTGCCAAAGCCCGAGTTTGATTTCGCGCTGCCGGAAACCCTTGCCGGTGAGGGTCACGAAGCTCTTCCGAATTCCGATGACCCGGCTGTTGATCCAGATGAAGGTGATCGCCATGACGATCAGCACCAAGGCGAGGACGAAAGCGTCGCCGCTGTTGCGCGCGTTCAGCGAGGCGTAGATCTGGGTCGAAAAGGTAAAGAAACGCACCGGCAGCCCCAGCAGGGCCGGCGTCCCGAAGGTGCCCAGGATGCGGATGAAGGTGAGCACCACGGCGGAACCCAACGCGGGCAGCAGCAACGGAAACGTAATCCGCCACAGCCGTTGGCTCCGGTTCATGCCGGCGATCGCGCCCGCCTCCTCCAGCTCCGAATCCACCGTCGCCAGGGCACCCGACATCAGCAGATAGCCATAGGCGTAGTAGTGCAGCGCCAGACAGATGACGATGGGAAAGAAGCCATAGCTGACCCAGTCGGGCGACTGCACGCCGAAGAAGCTGGTGATCATGCCCTCGTTGCCGCCGATCCGGTCGTTCTTGAACAGACTCAGCCATGCCAGCGCCAGCACCCACGACGGCATCATGTACGGCACCACCACAAGCGCCCCGAACACGCCCTTGAAGCGGATGTTGGTGCGCACCATCAGCCACGCCAGGCCGCTTCCGATGCTGACGCCCAGAACGGTTACGCAGACGCCAACGGCGACGCTGTTGAACAGCGGCTTCAGGAACAGCGCCCTGGAAAGCGGGCCGGTGAAGACCCGTTCGAGGTGGAACAGGGTGAAGCTGCCGACCTTCGCCTCCGGCCTGTAGGCGAGGTCATAGCTCTGGTACACCAGCGCGTCGTGGATGATTTCGAAAAGCGGCCCCAACACCAGCACGGACAGGACGGCCAGGCACAGGAGACCCAGGATCTTTTCCGGCTGGTTCAGCAGCCGGTAGAGGTGGTAGGCGATGTTGCTCCGGGAAAAGACCGGAGGCCGGCTGCCGGAAGGGGCCGTATCCAACGACATGGGTCAGGACTTCCGTTCTTCCGCTCAGGCGGGCGCGCCTTGATTGAAGAGATTGGTTTCGGATTCGACATCGAAGAAGTTCATCGACTCCGCGTCGAAGTCGATCCACAGCGGGTCGCCGAGGTCCATCCGTATGAATCCCGGTTGCAGGAGCGTTATGGAATAGTTCTCGGTCCGGGCTTGCAGGATCGTGTCGGCCCCCTTCGGCTGAACCGATTCCAGCGTCACCTTCAGCCAGCCTTCCCTGGCCTCGGTCGATACATGGATCCTTTCCGGGCGAATGGTGGCGACGAGGCTCTTTGCGTTCGCGGGCGGGTGGCCGGGGATCGGCAGCCACAGGCCGCTGCAATCGAGGCCCACCTCTCCGTTCTTCCGGCTGATGGTGCCGGTAAACCGGTTGATGCCGGGATCGCCGATGAAATCGGCGACGAACAGGTTCGCCGGATGGTGATAGATTTCATACGGCGTGCCCTGTTGCATGACCAAGCCCTTGTCCATGACCACGACGATGTCGGAAAGCGTCAGGGCCTCGATCTGGTCGTGGGTCACGTAGACGGTGGTGGCTTCGATGTCGCGGTGCAGCCGCTTGAGTTCGCCGCGCATTTCCGTACGCAGCTTGGCGTCGAGGTTGGACAGCGGCTCGTCCATCAGCAGGATGGACGAGCGCGAGGCGATCATGCGCGCGAGGGCCACCCGCTGCTGCTGGCCGCCGGACAGCTCCGACGGGTAGCGGAGCTGGTACGGCTTCATCTGCACTTTCTCGAGCGCGGCTTCGAGGCGCTCGGCGGTCTCGCCCGCGCTCAGGCGCATCTGGTTCAGGCCGAGCGTGATGTTCCGCTCCACCGTCATATGGGGCCAGAGCGCGTAGCTCTGGAATATGAGCCCGAGGTTACGGCTTTCGGGAGGAACGATCACGCCCTTCTGGCGGGAGAAGATGAGTCTGTCGCCGAACCGGATTTCTCCGGCCTCGGGCTCCTCCAGCCCGGCGATCACGCGCAACGTCGTGGTCTTGCCGCAACCGGAGGGACCGAGAATGGTCAGGAAGGCGCCCGGCTCCACGGTCAGGTCCAGATGCCGTACGGCGACTTCCTTGCCGTACGACTTCCGGATGCCTGTCAGATGGATTTCCTCCATTCCTGGCTATTTGCTCGAGTGCACCGTCCAGAAGTCCCGGACCTTGGGTCCGTGCTTCCACATGTATCCGGCATCCACGTTCCAGCCCTCCATCTCGTCCCAGATCTCGCCGCCCGCCGGCAGCGGCACGTCGCTCCGCGGGCTCACCGTGCCCGGGTCGAAATAGGGCGCCAGACCCTGCAACAGGGCCATGCTGGCGCCCTTGTCGTAGGGCTTCTCGATCTTCGAGTCCTTGTTCAGCTCGAGGCTGCCGAGCAGGTAGGCGGTAAACAGCTTGGCCGCGTTGGGGTGGGGCGCCTGGCGCGCGATGGCGGTAAAGGTCGGGTAGACCACCTTGCCCACCGGATCCACCTTGGCCAGGATCTTGTTGACGTAGCCCTTCGAATCGTTGCGCGCGATATAGGTCATGTAGGTGAACGCGATCAGCGGATTCTTCTGGCCCTTCTTGCCCGAGGCTCCAGCCAGCCTTGAGCCTGACTTGAAGATCACCAGGTCGTTGGCGAGCATCCGCGCCCAGAACTCGTAACCGGCGTCCGGGACCCCTTCGCTCAATTGGATGGGCTTGCCGGCATGGCGCTGATAGGCGGCCGCCATTTCATCGGGACGCTGCATAAGGGTCATGATGCCCATCAGGGTGGAGCCCGACGACAGCGGGTTCTTTACACCCACCCGGCCCTTGAACTTGGGCTCGGTCAACTCCCACACGTTCTTGATGGGCGGCGCGTCCGGGTAGGTTTCGCGGTTGTAGAGAAAAACCATGGCCTCGTTGACGCGGATCAGCAGCGGGTCGCGGTTTTCCTTTGGAATCCGGTCGACGTAGTGGTGCGGCACATAGTTGACGAGACGGTTCTTGTTCAGCATCTCGTAGATCACCTGACCCGAATTGCCGGTGGTCACGATGTCGGCGTTGAAGATATTCGCGTCCTGTTCGCGTATGGTCTTCTCGACTGCTTTGACGGACCCCAAGTCGTGCACGGTCACTTTGATCTCCGGATGAATCGCGTTGAACGGCTTCACCAGCTTGGCGATGCGACCGGACGCCGTGTAGACCACGACCTCGCCTTCGGCTTTTGCCTTGGCGACGACCTCGTCCCAATTCTCGTCCTTGTCATAGGGGCCGAGCTTGGCTGCCTTCAGCCACGCCTCCATCTCGGGCGGCGGCTCGGAGGCGGCGTTGGCGGCGGTGATGAAGGAAAGGGCGAACAGGCAGGCCAACAGCACCGCTGACAGACGCGTGACGTAGTGTTGCATGTTATTCTCCCGTGGGGTGAGTTCACCCGGTTCGTGAATGTGGGTGGCGAGACTCCGGACCCGGTAACCCGCGACACTACTCCGATACGCGTGACAGACGCAAGGCGAGTCACCGGCGTCCCTGCAGGCCGCCATCCGTGGTGGCGAGAATCCTTGTCTCCCACGCCGGCGCTAGGCCAATCCTGCCAAACTTGCTACAGTATTCTTGCGTTATCCCACGCCGTTAAAGCTCCGTTTCCCGTGCCGGAAACCGTCCGGAAATTCCGGCCATTTCCAGGGCGCTCACGAACAAGACGTAACCGTATTCACCTGCGCGGACCCCAAGGCTGCCCGAGGGGTGCGGGTGAACAGGGAGGATAATTGATGGACGTTGTCGCTTGCCGCGAGGCGGTGAATCTTCGCAACATCGCGATCATCGCACACGTCGACCACGGCAAGACCACGCTGGTGGACGCTATGCTGTGGCAAAGCGGAACGTTCCGAGCGAACCAGGACATCCGCGAGCGGGTGCTGGACTCCATGGACCTCGAGCGCGAGAAGGGCATCACGATCATGGCGAAGAACGCCTCCGTGACCTACGCAGGGGTCAAGATCAACATCGCCGACACCCCGGGCCACGTGGATTTCGGCGGCGAGG
>JAPOPM010000167.1 GCA_026712905.1 Deltaproteobacteria bacterium | reverse complement strand
CGCCATCGTCATGGGCGCCATCTACCTGGGCATCGCCACGCCCACCGAGGCGGGCGCCTTCGGCGCCTTCGGCGCTTTCATGATCATGATCTTCAAGGGCAGTTTCACGCGCGAGAGGTTGCGGAACACGGTTCTCGACACCGCCACCTCCACCACGATGCTGTTCACCATCATCATCGGCGCCTACATCTTCAGCCGGTTCCTGGCCATCACCAACGTTGGCCCGGAGTTGGCGGACTATCTGGTGAGCTCGGGCCTGTCGCGTTACGTGGTCTTGGCCGGTTTCCTTTTGCTCTACGTATTTCTGGGCATGTTCATGGACCCGGCCGCCATGATGGCCATCACCCTGCCCATCGTCTTCCCCATCGTTATCGAGATGGGCTTCAGCGGCATCTGGTTCGGCGTGCTGGTGATCAAGACCTCCGAGATCGGCCTCATCACTCCGCCGGTGGGAATGAACGTCTACACCGTGAATGCCGCCGCCCATGGCATGGTGCGGCTGGAGGACATCTTCAAGGGGATCCTGCCGTTCTTCCTGATGGACGTCATGACCCTCATCATCCTGGTGACCTTCCCGCAGATCTCCCTGTGGCTGCCGAGCCAGATGCTGGGGTAGGACCCTACGCTGCGGTGGGAATCCGGTCAGGGGGCGACCGCGGGTCGCCCCCTACACACCGTTTGTTTCACTCCGCTCCCGCTTCCGTCGCCCGAGCAACAGGGCGACGCCCCACGCCGGCAGGCTCAACACCAGGACGGCAACGAGGATCGCCAACGGCCCCAGCAGCCCCGCGAACAGCGCCGCGAGCGTCGTGACGGCGCCCAGGCCGATGCCCAGGCTCCAGGCGGTGCGGCGGTAGTCCAGGCGCCAGAGCCGCCGGCAGGCCAGGGCCAGGGGCAGGCCGCAGGGGGCCACGGGGATGAGGCCCTGGAGCATCATGACGCCGGCCATGAGGACGAACTCCGGAGTCCAGGCGCCGCTCTCGCCCGGAAAGAACCGGACCACTCCCTGGAGCAGCAACCCCGCCGGAAGCCAGCCCAGGGCGAGGATCCAGAACCCGTAGCGTTTCACCCGACGACTTCGTTGGTCTCGATGATGTCGAGGACCCGGTCCTCGAACTCGGCCATTTCGGCGCGGCCGGCGTTGGTGGGGGTTTCCATGTCGGCGAGGACCCGGCCGGGCTTGCCGAGGATCACCAGGCGGGAGCCGATCTCCAGGGCCTCATGGATGTTGTGGGTGATGAGGAGGCAGGTCTTCCGGCTCTCGGTCACGAGTTCCAGGAACACCTCGCGCAGGCGCCGGGCGGTGGACTGGTCCAGGTGGCCGAAGGCCTCGTCGGCGAAGAAGATCTCGGGCGTGAGGCAGAAGGCTCGGGCCATGCCCACGCGCTGGCGCATGCCGCCGGACAGTTCATGGGGGTAGGCGTCCTCGAAGCCCTGCAGCTCCAGCTTGTGCAGCCATTCCAGGGCGATGTCGTTCTGTTCCTTTTCGCTGTATTCGAGGATTTCGAGCCCGACTCGTGCGTTCTCCAGCGCCGTGCGCCAGGGCAGCAGGCGGTCCGTCTGGAAGATGACTCCCAGTTTCGAGCGGAACCAGTCGAACTCCTTGAAAGGGTCGTGGCCCAGGAGTTTTATGGAGCCGGAGGTGGGCTGTTCCAGGCCCAGCAGCAGGTTGAAGGTCGTGGACTTGCCGCAGCCGGTCTTGCCGACGATGGCGATGACGTCACCGCTCCCCACCTCCAGGTCGAGCGCTTCCACCGCGGTGAAACGGTCGCCGTCCACGGATGTGAAGACCATCTGCACATCCTGCATTTCAACGACGGGTTCGGCGCTCACGTGGCCATCCCTCCCTGCTTCGCCGGACGCCAGCGCAGCAGCTTGTGCTCCAGAAAGAGAATGACGAACTGGGTGATGAGCAGGAACGTCACCAGCACCAGCGTCCAGGCAATGGCCTTGGGCATCTCGAAGAGTTCCTGCGCCAGCAGCAGCTTGTTGCCCACGCCGCGGGTGGCGCCCACCAACTCGGCGACGATGACCACGCGCGCGGCGAGCCCGAGGTTGACCTTCCACGAAGTCAGCACGGCCGGGATCATGCCCGGCAGGATCAGCTTGGCGAAGAGCTGTTTCCGCGTCGGGCGCATGGCCCGCAGCATGTCCAGGTACTCCTTCGAGATGCTCTTGATGCCGTCGTGGATGATCAGCGCGAAGTTGGGCAGGGAGCCGGCCAGCAGGATGAAGGCGATGCGCGTCTCCACGTGGCTGAACCATATGATGGCGAAGACCACCCACGAGAGCGCCGGGATGCCCATGATGAAGTGGAGCACCGGCAGGGTGTACTTCTCCACCGATTCCGTAAAGCCCATGAACACGCCCAGGATCGTGCCGCTGATAAAGGCCAGGATGAGCCCGAGGAAGATCCTCCCCATGGTGGTGAGCACGTCTCCCAACAAGGTGAGGCTCGCGACGATCTCGATGAACGAAGCGAAGATGACGCCCAGGCCGGGAACCAGGTAGGGAGCCACGAAGAAGGACGCGATCTGCCATGTCACCAGGATCACGCCGAAGGAGATGATGGGTTCCTTGCGGGCGGCCATGAGGCCCAGGATGCGTGTATGCCACGCCTCCCGGGCCCGAGCCGGCGACAACTCGGTGCGGGTTGCCTCGGATTCCATGTCAGCGGATGAGTTGCGCGCGCGGGCGCTTCGCTAACGGACCTTGCCCCGGTAGATGATGCCGTCGTCCGGCATCTGCTTCATGTAGCCGCTTTCGATACCGGCCTGGAAGAGCGCCTTGATGTTCTTTTCGATCTCGGCCGCGGGTACCACGTCCAGCGGATACCGGGCGGTGGCCAGTGCCATCAGGAACGCCTCCTTGGGAACGCCGGCCGCCTTCTCGATGATCGTGGCGGCTTCGTCATGGTGCGTCGGCAGCCACTTGGCCAACTCCTCGAAGGCCGCGTAGATCTTCGGGATCAGCGCCTTG